>QMZE01000277.1 GCA_003663025.1 Archaeoglobales archaeon | reverse complement strand
CCTTTTTCAATAACTACAAACCTTCTCTTGGGAACACCTTCTGCATCGTAAGTAGAGCTGGCTATTCCTCTCTCTACAGTTCCATCATCATAGACTGTAAGTAGATTTGACGCTATTTTCTTTCCCATCATATCTACAAGATACGATCTCCTTCTATGTATACTCTCGGCATTTGCAGCCCATATAAATGAGCTTACTAATCCAGCTGCAGGAAGGAATTTAAATACTACTGGGAGTGTTGCTATCTTAACCTTTTTGGCACCGAGGAATTTAACAGCACCTTCTCCAGCAACTTTCCCCACCCTCTCTGGATCTACATCTCTTAAGCTCCTCCCCCAATCTCGCTCATAGAATGACCCTACGTCACCTCCTCTCTTAACGATACAAAAGGCCTCGAATCCTATTCTAGTTCTTCTCGCTTCAATCTCCACTCCTAGCGAATTCACCAGTGCATATTCTCCGTAGCCGTAGTTTCCACCACAGTTTACTATCACCTCTGGAGATACGCGAGCTGCATCTACTATTCTACTCATTAGCTCCGAAAACTCCTCTACATCTAGTTCAGCTAGTTCCTTATCATAGAGTCCAGGAACTTCAGGTACCTTCTTTGGCTCTGGTAAGCTTACGAAATCGGGATCTGGTTGTGCTTGGCGTGCCAGTTTAGCGGATACTTTTCCTATTTCTACTGCATCTTTCTCTGTGATCCTCTGAGTATAGGAGAAACCCATCCCACCCTTTATGTAGGATCTTACACATAGTCCATAGTCATATAGAGATCTGCAGGTCTTAAAATCGCCTCGTTCTATCAAGATAGATGTACTCATTCCTCTGCTGACATATGCCTCAGCTTGTTCAGCTCCTGCTTCTAGTGCAGCTTCAATAGCCTTCCTAGCTATAGTTAATAAATCTACGCTATGCTCTCCCACCCACTACCACCTCTTTTACTCTTATATGTGGACCTCCACAACATACTGGAGCTCCTTGTCCGCCTTTTCCACACATTCCAGCCATCGGTATCACAAGATCCCTACCAACAGCGTCTACCATTTTCAGGGTCTCTAGAGTTAAACCTCCGAAGCTTACATCTCTCAGCATTTCTGCTACTTCTCCTTTTCTTATCATATAGCTGACTATTACGTTACAAGTAAATTGTCCTTTCTCTGGGAATACATATCCCCATTGGGATTTCTTAAAGTATATTCCGTGATCTATATCCTCTAACATTTCCTCAAAAGTCCAATTTCCCGCATCGATATAGGTGTTACTCATTCTTACTATGGGTATATTATGGTGAGTATCAGCTCTCGCGCTTCCAGTAGGCCTTGCTTCTAGCTTCTTAGCTGTTTCTAGAGAATGGAGAAATCCTCTCAGAATTCCCTTCTCGACAATTACTCTCTTTCTTCCAGGTGTCCCCTCAGAATCATACTTAAAGGATCCATATGCACCTGGTATTGTGGAATCGTCTACCATGGTTACTAGTTCGCTTGCCACTTTTTCTCCTACCTTACCCTCAAGAATACTTTCTCCAGCTATTACTGCATCCGCCTCCCTATTATGACCAAAGGCCTCATGGACTATTAGACCCGTAACCTCTGGACTTAGAATAGCCTTGAATTTTCCAGCTGGAGGAGGCCTAGCTTTAAGTAAGTCCACAGCTGTAGTAGCAGCTCTTATATGTTTTTCTTCATCAAGGAATTCCTTGAGAACTTCATATCCCTTAATCCCTCTCGTATCTTCATGGGTTCTCTGAACTACACCAGCTTCTCTTGTGACAACGAGTAGACCAATACCCGTTCTAGGTATATCCTGCTCGGTATAGGTACCTAAGGTATTAGCTACTATTTCAATTTCATGCCTATCTCCGTACGATAGTATGGTATTTACTATGTTAGGATGATACTTTCTAGCAACCTTTTCCACTTCTAGTAATTCTTTTACTTTCTGATCTATGGGTATATCCTCTGGTTTAATCTTAACCGGGAATACTACACTATCCTCTATGCCCCTAATCTCGGCTACCCCTCTCTTTTCTGTAACTCTTTTAGATGCAGCTATAGCCATTTTTGCAGCTGTCTCCATAGCTCTTCTAAGTCCCTCCTTTGAGGTATCATTTATCGCAGAGAAGCCCCACGCACCGTCTATTAGTACTCTTACACACCCACCATGAAGCCTGTACTCGTACATCCTAAAAGCTCTTCCATTCTCTATGACTATCGAGGATCCTACTCTCTTAAATACTCTTATATCCGCGAACTGTGGAGAGTACTTACGGGAGCATTCATCTAGTATAGATACAAGTATATCCTTCATACTAAAATTACCCATACAATGTTCTTATAAACGTTGGTGGTAAATAACCCAATCTCCAGAAGGGGAGTAAGGCTAGTGAGAGCATTTAACGAGTACCTTAATACTCTCCTCTTTTCGCTCTACAGCCGTTCTGTAGGCTTTTTCAACTTCACTGAGCGGTATTACATGTGTAACTAGTGGAGCTACCTTAAGCCTCCCTGAAGCTATGAGGTCTATAGCCTTTTGGAAGTCCTCCCTTAGATACATAAGACTCCCCTTGAGCTCTATTTCACCATCCTGTACTAGATGTATCTTAACAGGTGTCTTACCTGGAAATACCCCTACTACGATTATTCTACACCCTCTTCTTATGATATCTATTGCTTGATTTATCGTAGCCTCTACTCCTACACACTCGAAGACCAAGTCTACAGAATCTATTCCCCACTTCTCTTCAATGAACTCCTTTAGATCCACTTGAGATACATTAACAGAGTGGTCTGCGCCTAACCTTTTTGCTAGTTCTAATCTATATTCTATTATATCTGTTATTATAGTACTTCCAGCTCCAGCCAATTTAGAACACTGAAGTGTTAGTAATCCTATAGTTCCAGCACCTAGTATTAT
>QMZE01000276.1 GCA_003663025.1 Archaeoglobales archaeon | reverse complement strand
GTTATTTTAGAACTTTGAGCTGAATTTGGCAGCAGACTAAAATCAAGAAAAAGCAATGAAGCAAGAATTCTTAAAAGAAATATAATTACTTTGAGGTGGAAGTATGGGCTTCATGAATTTTTGGACACAGCCCTGACAAAATTTTTAAATATCGTCACAAATTATTAGAACTTGCCGACGGCCATAGGGATCGGGGAAACACCCGGACTCATTCCGAACCCGGAAGTTAAGCCCGATCCCGTTCCGCGTTGTACTGTGTTCCGAGAGGGCACGGGAAGCGCGGAAGCTGTCGGCAAAAGATTTTTAAATTGAATCCCTCGCTTAACAACGTAAAGGGTTGACTATGATAGAGAAGTTGGAGGAAAGGAGGGAACAGTTGGAGAGAGAATTGCAGGAGCTGATAGTTAGGAGGGATGAATTAAATAAAAAGGCAAGGGAATACAGAGAAAACAGAAACAGATTGAACGATGAAGTTAAAGAGTTGTTGAACAAGGTTAGGGAACTTAAGGCTAAGAGGGATGAGCTGAATCAGAAGGTTAAGGAGTTCAAGGCTAAGAAGGATGAACTTTACAGGGAGGTTGATGAACTTTATGAGAAACTAGATGAACTCAGGAAGAACATAGACAAGGGTGGGAGACCTCTGAGTGAAATTGAGAGGGAGATAAGGAGGTTGGAGTTCATTCAGCAAACAACTGTAATGACAATTGAAAGGGAGAGAGCTTTGGTTGAGAGGATTGCAAGACTAAAGAGGGAGCTTGAGGAGAGAAAGGCTCAGTTGGAAAAGCACGCCGAATTTAGATCTTTGATTTCAAGGATAAGAGATCTTAAGGAGAGAATAAGAAAGATAAGAGAAGAGATGACAAAGACAATGAAGGAGGCTGACAGATTTCATGAGGAGATGATTGAAAAGCTTAGAGAGCTTGATGAGAAGAGGAAGAATGCTGATGAGTTTCATGAGAGCTTTATAAGAGCTAAGAAGGAAGCAGACTTCTGTCATGCAAGGATACAGAACATAAGGAGGGATATAAAGGATCTTGAGAAGGTGATAAAAGCATTGAAGGCGAGGATTGAGAAATCGAGGGAATACAAGGAGAGAGAAGAGTTGATGAAGAAGGCTAGGGAGATATATGAGATGTTCAAGAGGGGAGAGAAGATTGAAACTGAAGACCTCCTCATACTCCAGAGGGCTGGACTCATTTAAAGTTTTTAAATCCATGATGGGTGAACTGGGAAGAAACATCGTAAGAATTTTCCTATTGTTAGTTATAACAATATTAATTGGAACTGTTGCATATCGTGTTGTTGAAGGTAGAGATTGGTTTGACTGTCTTTATATGACGGTCATAACGGTGACTACAACTGGATACGGTGAGATATGGAATTTGAGCTTTTATGGAAGGTTGATATCCATGTTCTTGATGTTCTTTGGTGTTGGAATATTCTTCTACTCTATAAGCTTGATAACTCCAATGTTGTTTGAGATGAAGTTGAGAAGGTGGGAGAAGATGCTTGAAGGCATGAGTGATCACTGCATAATCTGTGGATACGGTTTGATGGGTAGGGAGATTGCAAAGCACATACCAAAGGAGGAAGTTGTGATAGTTGACATCGACATAAACAAGGTTGAGTTGGCTAGGGAGGATGGATACGTGTCTATACATGGGGATGCAACCGATGAATCGACGCTTGATAAGGCAAAGGTGAGGGATGCGAGGTCGATAGTATGTTGCATGACAGACTCAAGTAACGCATTTGCCGTGATAACTGCAAAGGCTCTGAATCCAAATGTGAAGACCTTTGTAGTCCTTAGAAATCCAGATGCTGAGAGGAAGATGAAGAGGATTGGTGTAGATTTTCTACTCTCGCCATACAAGGATACAGCTATGAAGGTTTACGCTTTGATGAGGAGTCGTGCAAGTGTTGAGTTTGTTGAGACGGTTATGGGTAAGATAGTTTTGGAGAAGGTTACGGTAGATGAGAGGTTTGCAGGTAAAACTCTAAGAGAGCTTGATTTGAGAAGGAGGACTGGTTGCACGGTTATAGCGATAGTTAGGGATAGTGAGATAATAGTTCCATCCGCAGAAACGAGACTTGAGATGGGTGATGTTATGTTTGTGATGGGGAAGGATTTGGAGGATCTCTTGAGACTATGAAAGATAGATTCTTCAAGGTTATATCTGAGCTTAGGGAGAGGTCGAATGAGGCTGTGATACTTGTTGAGGGTAGGAGGGATGTTATCTCTTTGAGGAGGTTGGGTGTTAATGGTGAGATAATGGCAATATCAAATATCTCAAGGGCTAGGCTTGTAGATGAGCTTACGAATAGGGATGTAATAATTCTGACCGATTGGGATGAGAAGGGTGAATATTTGGAGAGAGAACTTACAAGCATACTTTCAACTTGTGCAAGTGTTGATGTAAGTCTTAGGAGGAAGATATTTGGTATTGTTGGGGGGTTTGTTGTAGAGGTTGAGGGTCTTGCAGACCTCTACTTCAAACTACAAACTCATCCACGTTCCTTATAACCCTGCCACAGTAGTGACACCTTGCAGTTACAACGTCATCCCTTATTGTAACGTGAAACTTTGGCTTTACATGTTCCCTACTGTTGGTTATGCAGTTTGGGTTTGGGCATCTCAGTATTCCTTCTATGAATTCTGGCAACCTAACCTTAAACTTCCTCTTAACCTCGTAGTTCTCTATGAGATTTATTGTAGCCTTTGGTGCTATGAGTGCAATCCTGTTCAACTCCTCTTCACCTATGAACTTGTTTGCAACCTTAACGATATCCTTCCTCCCCATCTTCTTACTCGAAACGTTCATTGCAAGTGTAACAGTATCCCTACTCCCAACACCAATGTTCAATATCTTTAGGACTAGAAGTGCCTTTCCTGCATTTATGTGATCTATAACCGTTCCTCT
>QMZE01000275.1 GCA_003663025.1 Archaeoglobales archaeon | reverse complement strand
GCAACTTTTCTTCAAGCTTCTTTATCCATTTCCAGATTGCAGTGTGGGAAACAGGATGAAACTCAGAGAGAATCATGGCCGTTCTTCTCGTTGAAGATGTCTGAATGTATGTCGCTATCCCAACTATTCTTATCTCTTTCGGTGTTCTTTCTCTTTCAAACAAATTTAGCTCCTCTATCAAATCTTTCAGCTTCATCAAAATTCAATGAAATATATTCTGGGATTGTAAAGTTTACGGGACTAAACGAATCAACACATATTAAGATAAGAACTTAAGATTGCTCTGTTGAAAAGTTGAATCTAAATTTAAGATGGGGATATTACTTCGTCAGATATCGTTTATTATCTCTTAAAGATGATAATTTAAGGCTTGAAGAGCCAACCCTTTTATCTACGAGTAAATTCGAACACAAAAGATTTTGAAAACGTAACTCATCAGTCTTTTAAACAATCAATTTTCTATCTCAAAAATCTGGTTAAAATCAATCCTGTCGTGTGGTAATTGGTATCCAATGTCCACATGTGCAAAATTTAAGTTTTGCTTGCAAACTTCGAGATCAAAATTATAAAGGACTTAACCAATGTTTCAACATGAACGATGCACAGATTGGAGTTCTCAGCTTAATCCTTGAAGTTTCGGCAGATCCCAAGCCTGGGAATGTTGATAGGGAACATGAGTTCCAAGATTTAAAATACGAACACTTCATAATCTCAGCAATCTCAGCTTATCCAACGTTTGAGGATTGCATGGCTAGAAGGGGTGGCATAGGTTTAAACTTCCTAAATGCTGTTTCAAGATCCTATGAGGTTTGTAAGACGAACGTTCACTTTGGTGCATTCATGCTTCTGATACCACTGATTTGGTGTGGAGGTGACGTTAGGTTGGTCAAACGTGAACTTGAGAGAACTACACATCAAGACTCACTCCACATACTTTCAGCATTTAGAATTTGCAAGCCAAGGGTTATGGATGCTGGTGATTTTGATCTCAGAAATTCAGAGATTGAGAGTGTCATTGTCGAGAGAGATCTGAATCTTTACAGATGGCTTAAAAGATCTCCAAGGGAGAACGTTGTTGCTAGAGAGTTGATTGAGGGATACTGGAGGAGTTTAAAGGGTTCAAGGATTTTGATGGATTTTTATGAGGATGGATGTTTGAACGACTCCATAGTTTACACGTACCTTCACCTACTCTCAAGCCACCTCGATCCCCTAGTGATATCTGAACATGGCATCGATGTTGCAAGGGATGTTATGCTGAAGGCCAAAGATGTTTTGAGGGAGTTTGAATCTGGTTCCATCGATTCAGTTAGGGAGTTTGACAATTACCTGTTGGATAGGGGAATAAATCCAGGGAGTATAGCTGATTTAACTTGTGCATCAATTTATCTGGCTTTGAAGGAGGGGATAATTTGAAGCTTTCAGACTTTGGATTTACAGATGGTATAAACGAGGTTATTGGGATTACGCTCGGGGATTGGATAAACACAGCTCCACTGGGGATAATAGTTGAAGATCCAGACGACAGGTTTGCAAAGCTCAAAATTTATCCATCACACACAAAGGAGAACTTGAAGAGGGGCATCCTTTACGTTAACGTTGTCAGGGATGCGGTTATATTTACAATCTCAGCGTTTGATGATTTGGATGAGGGTTGGTTTGAGAGCCTAAATCCACCGATATTGAAAGGTTCTTTGGCTTGGTGTAAGTTCAAGGCTACCTTGAGGGATGATTTGGTAGATCTGGAGCTTTTGGATGGTGAAGTTGTCAGGAGAGATCTTAGAACTGTGAATAGGGGTTTCAATGCAATCATAGAGGCTTTGGTTCATGCTACAAGGCTAAGTATGAATCCAAGACTTATAGAGAGAGTTAAATACTATTCAAGTATTGTTGAGAGGTGTGGTGGGAGGAAGGAGAAGGAAGCTTTGAATTTGATGTGGAGGTATTTGAAGATGCTCCTTTGAAATAAGGCAATGTACAAACTTAAGAACATTTTAATCAACTACTTGATCTTGCTTTCCTTATTCTAACTCAATAGATAAATTACAATGTTACACTACTATGACTGGCAACTTCAATTAAAGTCATCCGTAGACCTTAAAACTCTCCAAACCCTTACAACTTCAGCCTTAGCAAGTTTACCCTCTACAAAAATCTCAATAGCTTTGTGCTTTCCAGTTTGATGGATTAATCTGGGTCTTGAGATTCTTCTACCCACACATCTTATCTTTTCTCCCTCAATTCTCTGGCTCGACATAACATTCACTCCAAAGCTCCATTAGGATTTCGTTAACCAAACTGAAGTCCAACCTTAAGTCATTGGCGATTTCATCTGTTGTAACCCTCTCTTTACCCTTTATGTATTCCAAAATCTCCCTCTTAGCCTGCTCTTTTGAAACACTTCTAATTTCCACAACCTCCAAACCCTTTAGTTCCTCAGCAAACCATCTTATCGCCTCTCTTATTGCTTTAGCCTTTGAAACTTTGAGCTTTTTCGCTATGAATTCCAATTCTTTTTCAACTTCCGTTAGATCGACTGGATAGACATATCTCTGCATGCGTATAAGTTTGTATAAATTAGTATAAAAATGTTTTGTTCGTATTCGAGATGCTGACCCTCTTAGGTTTTAATTAAAGTAGAGGGATATTTTTAAGGGATTGATGAAAATCTGAAGAAATTGTAGAAAACTTCGAAGCCTTTGAGATTCAGGTAAAAGCTATTGAGGTTTTGGAATGGTCTTCTAAATTTTTAATGAATTGTTTTATTTCCAAAATAACTCTTTCTACGTAGTTTCTTTTACCGAAAGGATGGATGTATGTTTTACCTGCTGAAATTATTCCTTTAACGAGCCAGGGTGCTTTATCAGCGTAAAACTTCTCCGCTTTAGTATTGATAATAAAATCTCTAACTCTTTCCCAAAATC
>QMZE01000274.1 GCA_003663025.1 Archaeoglobales archaeon | reverse complement strand
GGAAGGTCCCTGAGAATTTCGTCCCTTGTTCTGAAAAAGACCACGGGTTTCAGCCTTGCGTGCAGTTCCTGAAGGTTTTTTGCTCCTGCCGGGACTTTTATTGTTCTTGCGGTTCCGTCTTTCTTTTTTATTTCCACTTCCTTCCATTCAATGTACCTCTCGCAGAATTCGTGGCGGTCAAAGAATCCGGGATAAATGAAGTTAACGAGGCTGAGTATGTCAAGCGGTGAGTTGACAAGTGGTGTTGCCGTGAGGAGGATGGTAAGGGTTGAGCTGAGCTTTTTCAGCGTTCTGTGTGTCTTTGTTGATGGATTTTTTATCTTGTGTGCCTCATCGAGGATGACGAGGTCAAAGTAAGTTGAAAGAAGGAAGGACTTCACGTCATCGAGGATTGTTTTTTCGTAGTTGAGAATGAGAAGGTAGGAGGGTGTGTTTTTCAACCCTGAAATGATTCTGCAGCGCTCCTTTCTGTCGCCTTCAAGAACGATGGCATCCTGGTTGAAGTACCTTTCCGCCTCGTCCTTCCACTGGTAAAGAAGGGAGGCAGGGGCGATGACGAGTGATTTTCTTGCATCAACAAGCCTGAGACATGAAAGGGCAATGAGGGTTTTTCCCGAACCCAGGGGAAGTGCAACAAGCCTTTTTCCCTGCAGAACCGCATGAACACCTTCGACCTGATAGGGACGCAGGAAGGGGAAGCTGTTTCTGATTTCGGAAAGGGTTCTGCTGAAAAACCTTTCGTAGGCTCTGATTCTATCAGGAGGGAGGAGAGGCTTTATCTTTTCGTAGTTTTCCCTGCTTAAGGGAATGTTCCAGATTTTGTTCCTTCTGTCCCACGTTTTTCCTGTTGTCAATTTAACGATGGAGAGTGCCCTTTCAAACGGCACCCACCAGCTGGTGATTTTATCCTTTCCGAACCGTATGGTTAGCATTTTTGATTACTTTAAGAACTCCATTCCTGAAGGTTTCGATTCATCCAGACCCTGGCAGGGTTTCTCACTTCGTGATTTTTCGCACGTTAAGGTAGAAGTCAATCATCTCCTTTCTTGCGGGCTTCATTCCAGTTTCCTCTTCTATCACGGCGAGAAACCCGGTGGTGCGGGAATTCCCGGCGAGGGAAAGAAGGTAGAGGATTGCAAGGATATCACTGAAGCTGCTTTCTGCTGAGGAGATTTCCCGTATCACTTGCTCGAGCTGTTTCTCCGGTGCTCTCTCTGCGGAGCCTTTTTTGAGGGCTTCGTCTATTTTCTGGAGGATGGTGAGCCTTATTTCAGCTTCGTTTTTTCCGATGAGGTTTTCAAGGAGTTCAAGCCTGTATTTTATGAGGGATGGTTCGCTGGAACGGTAATCTGCCACCGCATACATTTCCGCCACTTTTCTGATTCTGTTGAGGTCAAGGCTTATGTTTGAGAGATCTTCTATCCTGTAAAGGGCGGTGTTAATGAAAAGAACGATTTCCTTCGGGGAGAGCCTGAGAAGTGCGTCCGTTATGTCCCCGCTGAAAGGCAGTCTTTTTATGGATTCCTTGTGCCTGATGAATTTTTTCAGTATCCCCACCCTGTTTTTGAGTGAAAAAGGCGTGTCTTTGGGGAGTTCCTTTACAAGGGAGAGGGGGAGGTACGTGAAGATGCTTTTTCCGTGTCTTTCAGCGATTCTGGCAAGGGAACACATGACCTTTTTGTTTATCAGGAAGGAGCATCTTTCCCTTGCGAACCTGAAAAGGGATCTGCTGAAGGTTTTTCCGGCAAAATCGGAGATTTCCCTGTCAAGCTTTTCAACGGGGAAGAAGCCGAAAAGCAGTGCAAAGAGAACGGGAATGATGGATGAGCCGGATTGAGAGACGTCCATTCCTGTGAGCCCTTTATCATCTTTCAGCTTTCTGATGAGCACCCTGAGAAACTCCACGTATTCTTCCTCCACCTCGTGGATTGTTTCTTCAGGGAGGAGGGGAAGTGCTGCTGCGAGAAGAAAGATTCTGTAAAGGGAGGTTACTGTGAGTTCTTTTTCTTTTTCGTCCTGGGGAAGGCTGATCCGATATGCTCTGGCGAGCGGGAGGAAAATTCCGGAATCAAGCTTTTCAACACCCCTCTTCGCATCTTTCAGGAGCGTGAGGAAGGTTTTTCTTCCGACGTGGTACTCTGCAAGAGAGGGATGCCAGTAAAGAAACTCGGTGATCGAAAAGCAGCCGGGAATCAGGTACTTCCTGGACCTGGAGTGAAGGTGCGTGAAGTCGTTCAGGAGGGAGGTGTATTCTTCCTCAAAGTCTTTTTCCCCTGTTTTTCTCAATCCCAGGAAAGAGGGGAGGAAAAAGGAGGTATCTGAAAGGTAAAGAGACAGCATTCTGTCATTCCTGCCTGCAGCCCCCATGGCAAGAACGAGCGTGTTGTAAAGGGAGACAACAGGATAGGAGCCCCAGAACAGTTTTCGGCCGGGAGGGGAGGAGTCTTTTATTCTTTTAAGCATCTTCCAGCACTTCCACAGCGCATCACAGCAGGCATTTCCGATGTCGGAGCTGGAAAATTCTTCGGTCTGAAATATTCTGAGCATTTCGCCATTTTTCCGTATCTCCCTCTTGACCCCGGTATAACCCCTGTCAAAGTAAACGGGAAGGAGCGTTTCGGCTACTTCTGTAATTGCTTCTGTTACTTCATCAGGCAGTGAAAACATTGCTTTTCCTCCCCCTTTAAAGGTTTTCCTGCAGGCCAAGGTAGATGTCAATCAGGAGGGGTCTTTCCTGAGGGTCAACCATTTTACCGAGAACCTCGTCTTTTTCCGGCAGGCAAAGGTCTTCGCATGAAGACATCCAGTAGAGGTACCTGAAGAAGGAGCTATAATCTCCCACCATGGATTGAACCTTTTTGATTATTTCCTTCAGCTGTTTTCTGGAATTGACTTCCTTAATCTTCTTTCTGATGACCTCATCT
>QMZE01000273.1 GCA_003663025.1 Archaeoglobales archaeon | reverse complement strand
ATTCAAGATTGCTCTTGTCACTCTTGAGCCTCTTCAAATCTTCCTTCAACTTTGCAATCTCACCATTCAAGGAATCAATCTTATCTCTCAGATCCCTTATGTTCCTCTTTAGGATTGTGTTCTCATTCCTCAAATCTTTTGTCAGGTTTATGTAATGCTTGAGTTCCCTTGTCAAATTTTGATTCTCCAACTCCAAATCCCTTATCTTATCCTTAAGTTTAACGTTTTCAATCTCAAGTTCTATTGTAGAATTTATCAGGTATTCGTACGTTGCGTTTAGGACTGTGAAGTTGTATTTTGAACCATCTGCAAATATCGTGTAGTTTCCAGGTTTGCACGAGTATGAAACTCTTATTGTGTAGTTTCCATTCTTTAAAATCTTTGAGTCTTCAATATAAGTGCAGTTTGGAAGTGAAATTTTACCAGTTCCCTCTACACTCACGTTTATGTATCCACCTGGGTATGTTGTGTTGTTCAGTAAAATTAGAGTTATCATGAGGATTATCAAGCTCTCACCTCCATGAACCTGTTAACCTCATCCCTCATCATCTCAATCTCAACTAAGTGAATGTCCCTGCTCGACTTGACACAACCTATGACATCTTGATTTATCTCAAAAACACCCATCCTGTAATCCTTACCGGATAAAATAATACTCCTCGAATTCAGTATTCCACCAACCTTCTTAAGTATCTCTGGAGCCAAGGCTGAAATCTCTTCTGGATTTTCACCAGTTGAAGCAATTGGGAATCCATCTGTTGTAGCCAAGGTAACATCTGAAAGCATGAACCTATCCCTTAGGTATCTAACAAGCTCGTTGAAATCTCTAGGCTCAAAAAATTCTCTCTCCTCCTTTGGCTTAACCTCAGCCTTCCTCCTCCCTATGGATCTGTATTCCATCTCACCCCTCTCACGCCTAACCAAGGCTCTGGTAATTGAGTATCCTACAATAGCTCCAAACAGTGCCGTAAAAATCAGATGTATCATCAAACATCACCTCTCTTTGAAATAAACTCATCCAAATCCATCCTTTCAATTTCCTCCGCAAGTTTAAAAACATCTTCAACGCTCTTTAGCTTCAACTTCATACCAATCTTTTTTATTAAATTTTTTTCATAGAACCTCAATGCACCAACATTTCTCCTACTGTCAATTATCGCTACCGTGTATTCACCTCTGTTGAAGTATAGAACCTTGTCATCAAAAAATAGGTTGCACCTGTCTATTTTGCTTTTATCCAGTATCCTAACTACATCCAATAGATCCTCATCACCAACCCACTCATCTTTCACCTTCACCACAAATCTCATCCACAATCACCCTCTCAGCGGAGTAGTAGGCAGTTCCCAAATCACCCTCAACTGGAGATATCAGAAAACAACCGTTCAATCTGAATGCAACAAACTTCCTACCATCCAACTCAAAGACACCCCCTCTAAACTTTAAAACCCTCTCAACATCCTTCAAGGTTTCACTCAACTTCAGTATCAAATCCTTATCATCCTCAGAAATACCATAACATTCAAAATCTTTGCATATCAAGCATGCACCAAATCCCGTCTTATCATGATAAACCTTCAAGTCTATCATATCTCCAAAAACTTGGCTATGTGTTGTGGTAGTGATTCCGTAAGCTCCCTAAACTCCCTCATAGCTCTCTCAACATCGAGATTGTTGATGTTTGGAATATCGAACCAACCCTTTGGAAGTAGATAAATCTCAAAAGCACCAAGTTCGTTCAACTTTTCAACAATCTCAATTCTCTCATCGTTCACCAAAAATGGTCTCCCACTTAAAACTTCTCTAACATCATCCTTCAATTCAAACTCCTCCTTTACGAGTTCTTCAAGCTTCTTTGCAATCTCCTCCTTATCTTTTGCCTTTATGTCAACTCCAGAAAGTCTATAAGTCTTCTCAATGAACCCTTTCCCCCTCAACCTCTCAACAAAATCCTCTGTGACATCCATACCAACAAACAACCTTATAAGATCCTCATTCTCAGTTCCCCTAACTGCTTTTACAAACTTTATCCTCCCATACATATTCAAAGCCTTCTCCTTCGTCTCCCTATCTCCAGAACCAAGGAGTAATGTTAGGCTCAACCTCTCAAGCTTCTTCAGTATCTCATCCTCAAGATCCACACCGTGACTCTCCTTTATAACCTCAATATCCTTAACATCCTCCTTCCTTATCTCCTCTCTTGGTATCACAATCTCACCCAACTCCTCAACCTTCCTCTTCTTCTTGAACAACATCTCAAACACCTCAGTGTTTCGAGCAGCTTAGGCATGGATCGTAAGCTCTAACAATCATCTCTAGTTCATCACCCTTATTATACGTTGCGTTCAAATCAAGAAGACAAGTTTACATTAGTATAGAATTATAAATACTTAAAATCATGATTATAGGTAGTTGTATTCACACATACCAAATATATAAAGCTAGTGATAGTTTATGTATATATGCTATTACCAATATCTGTTAAGGATTTGGTAATTGTCATCGCAGTGTTCCACCAGTGGTATGTATCGTTACACCCACCTGATTATGCTAAAAGTAAAGGAAATTGTAAAGGAATTAAGAGTTTTCGAGAAGAACAAAGTATCTTTGGAAAATCAAAATACTTAGTATAGTAACATATTAAGCAAGAAAGACTTCCAGAATTTTATTTGAAATTCATCCATTTTCTAAAACATCAGTATGGAAGATGAAACTGTTGTTAAAGCTAGGAAAAAGAAGTAATATGTTTATTATTCAAATGATGAATTAATTCTTAAAGGAATTCTAATCTAAAGTATTAGTAAATTAATTATAGATAAAGTTGGCTAATTAATGCTCTGATCTTATAGACTTAGTGATATTTTAATCAGTTTTTTATGCTCTGTTGAAAATTATGTGGTTATCGAAACTTATTCTTATATAAATT
>QMZE01000272.1 GCA_003663025.1 Archaeoglobales archaeon | reverse complement strand
GCAGAGTTTGACCTTCATAGCAAAAACTTGAATGACGGATTAAAAATTCTTGGGAACTACAATCTTCCAACCTCCAACTTCAACCAACTTCAGATCAATCCCAAAAGCCCTCTTCAAAACATCTCCATCTACCTCATCTGGCTTACATGTCTTTAGTATCATTCCATCCTTCATAATTGCAATTCTATCACAGAAGTTCAAAGCAAGGTTTAGATCGTGGAAAGTGGCAATCACCGTTAAGCCCTCTCTTGTCAAATTCCTTAAGATTTTCAGGATCTCAATCTGATGCCTAAAATCCAGATGGGATGTTGGTTCATCGAGGAGTAGAATCCTTGGTTCCTGAGCCAAAGCCTTAGCAATCAAAACCTTCTGCTTCTCCCCACCACTTAAACTTTTAACTGTCCTACCCCTGGGACATCCTAGCTCTCTCATAATCCTATCTACAACCTCCAAATCTCTCTCAGATTCAAATATCCTTATGTATGGGATCCTTCCCAACGCAACAAACTCCTCAGTCTTAAAGTTGACTCTCAACTCAAACTCCTGGGGAACTACACCAATCATCCTTGCAATCTCTCTCAAACTTATCTCATCTATCTCCCTACCATTCAAATACACAACACCATCCTTTGGATAGAACTTGGCTATTACTCTGAGGAGTGTAGTCTTACCTGAGCCATTTTGACCAATGATACCGAAGAATTCACCATCCTCTATTCTAAGGTCAACACCCCTGAGTATTCCGTATCCATTCAAACTCAGTTTGACACCCCTTACAGTGATCACCATGAATAATGTTAATAGAAAAACGTTTAACTCTCCCCACGTAATACAGGTATGCAACTCAAACTAACTGATTTTATAAAATCTGAAGAAAAGAATGACATCTCCGTTGGAGATGGGATTCAAGCTCTACTCAATGAAATTTTTGATTATCATGAAAAAATCTTGAAGGAGATTGAGAGAGCTTACGATCTTGCAAGGAGGGCAAGATCAAAGTGTTTGGATCCACATCCTGATGTTGAGATACTGGTTGCAAGGAACTTGTCTGAAAGGGTTGAGAAGCTTGTTGGAATGGAAGGATTGGCGAAGAGGATATCTGAACTTGAATATGAAGGTTTGGAGAGGGAGGAGATATGTTTCAAGATTGCTGAGGAGATAGTTGAGGGTAAGTTTGGGGAGTTTGGTAGGGAGGAGGCTTTGGATAAGGCTATAAGGGTTGCGGTTGCAATTCAGACTGAAGGTGTAGTTTCAGCACCCATCGAAGGTATAGCAAAGGTAAAGATTGATAAAAACGAAGATGGAACGGAATTTTTAAAGATTTACTATGCAGGACCAATTAGGAGTGCTGGAGGAACTGCACAGGTAATTTCTGTTTTGATTGGGGATTTTGTGAGGAGGAAGCTTGGATTGGATAGATACAAACCCACGAAAGAAGAGATACTGAGATACTGTGAGGAGATTCCTCTGTATAAGAAGGTTTCAAACCTTCAATACTTACCAAGTGATGAGGAGATAAGGTTGATAGTAGAGAACTGTCCGATATGTATAGATGGTGAACCTACGGAGGAGATAGAGGTATCAGGATACAGAGATCTGAAGAGGGTTGAAACTAACAGAGTTAGGGGTGGTATGTGTCTTGTCATAGCTGAGGGGATAGCTCTAAAAGCTCCAAAGCTTAAAAAGATGGTTGAAAAGCTTAAAATTGATGGATGGGATTGGCTTGATAGATTGACTGGGAAGGGGGTTGAAGAGGTTGTCAAGTTTACTGACGGTGATTACAAGCCAAAGGTTGAAGAAGATGAGAGTGTTAAGCCAGCCGACAAGTATCTACTGGACGTAGTAGCTGGAAGACCTGTCTTTAGTCATCCATCAATGAAGGGGGGATTTAGGCTTAGGTATGGGAGGGCAAGGAACTCTGGATTTGCAACCGTAGGAATAAATCCAGCCACCATGGTCATACTAAACGGATTCATAGCAATTGGAACACAGTTGAAGGTTGAGAGACCTGGAAAGGCTGGTGGAGTTGTTCCAGTTACAACCATCGAGGGTCCAACCGTGAGATTGAAGAATGGAGATTTGGTTAGGGTAAACGATTACAAGACCGCATTGACATTGAAGGATGAGGTTGATGAGATAATAGATCTCGGTGAAATACTGATAAACTATGGAGATTTTCTTGAAAACAATCATCCTCTAATGCCATCAAGCTTCTGCTATGAGTGGTGGATTCAGGAATGCAGGAAAAAAGGTTTAAATGGCGATTTTAGAAGGATAGATGCAGAAACTGCGTTGAACTTGTGTGACGAATACAACATTCCCCTCCATCCAGACTACACATACTTATGGCACGACATAGATCCAGAAGATTACTTCTACCTTAGAGAATTTGTTTCGAATGGTAAGATAGATGGGAAGATGTTGGTTTTGAATTACGACGACAGGGCTAAGAGGATATTGGAGGATCTTCTCGTTGAGCACAAGGTTAGAGATGGAAAGATAGTGATTGAGAGGTGGAAGGTTCTTGTCAGATGCTTGGGATTGACATTCGATTTGAGGAAGGTGAATATAGAGGCTGATGGAGATACATTGAGCATAGTGAGGAAACTGTCTGGATTGGATGTTAGAGCCAAAGCTCCTACGAGGATAGGTGCGAGGATGGGTAGGCCAGAGAAATCAAAGGAGAGGAGAATGAGTCCACCACCACACATTCTATTTCCATTAAGTCTGGCTGGAGGAAAGCAGAGGAACATAAAGGAGGCAATAAACTACACTTCAAGTTACAACTCGGTTAAGGGTGAGATAGAGGTTGAGGTTGCATTGAGGAGATGCAAGGATTGTGGGAAGGAGAGCTTCTGGTTGAGATGTGACTGTGGAGGTGTTACAGAGCAACTGTTTTACTGTCCAAGATGCAAGGTGAAGAGTAG
>QMZE01000271.1 GCA_003663025.1 Archaeoglobales archaeon | reverse complement strand
CTGCTTTAAAGTAGGGACTTCTGGTCCAATGATTTACTGTTACAACTGTAAGTTTGAAAGAGGCTCTGTCGACATTCCTCAAGATGGTTTCTTGAAGGAAGACTATGACTTCAGGGCTAAGACAGTAGCTATAGTCTAAGTTAGACTTAATGCCCAAGTAAGGGCAATTTAAGTCGAACTCCAAGAAGGAGGTGAAATGCGTGAATGAAATAGAGGTAAAAGACTTAGCTGATGTAGGGGACTTAATAGGTGATGCTGAAGCTAAAAAGGAGATAGAACTCAAGAGTCTAAAGAAGAAAGTAGTCATTAAGAAAATCACAGTAGGAGAAATAGCTGATATTCTCAAAGTGGCAAAGGAGAATGAAATGCAACAGTATCTTTGGATGGTCTACAAAGGACTAGTTAAGCCTAAATTGACATTTGACCAAGTTAAGAAACTTAAGTTTGAGACTCTAGTAGAAATAGCACTAGCTATTCAGAAGTTCTCTGGTCTAGATAGAGAGTCTATCAGTAGGCTTGAAAATTTATTGGGAATCAAACCTTGAGAACTATCTTCCTAGTGATGTACTACATGCACTGGACTCTAGATGACATCAAGAGACTTACAATTCCACAATTTAACTGGATAGTGAGGGAACTAGAGGAGCAGAAGAAAAGAGAGGCAAGAGCTTTAAGGAGAAGATAAAATGGCAGCTTTACCTATAGAGACTGTAGTAAGAGTTCACTTAAAAGGAGAAGCATTTGAAGTCCTTGAAAGGGACTTAGATAGGTTAGGGATGAGACTGAGACTGACTGGAAGAGACTACATGAGAATAGGTGGAGTAATCTCTAGATTCTTCACAAGAGTCTCTGGTCAAATAAACAGACTTCTTCGACTTTCTTTAGATTGGCAAGTTTTAACTGAAGATATTACTTGGGCATTTGAAGATATAGCAGATATTATAGGTGCAGTTCTAGCTCCTTGTTTTGAGTGGATAGCTGAGTGGTTAGAGATAGTTGCAGATTGGTTAGAAAGAACTCCATGGGCTGCTTATGTTCTTGGAATTATTATGGTTCTTGCAGTTGTTGGAAGACTTATAGGTTCTTTCAGAGTCTTCAAAGGCCTTCTTAATCTATTGGCAGGTGCTTTCCTAACTTCTAAGAATTATGCCTTAGGTTTTGGGCAAGCTCTTAAATTTGTTGTTATGAGAGAACTTGGATGGTCAGAGAAGTCAATTGCTAAACTAATTCAGTGGAATAAAGTTAGGGCTAAGTGGGTAGGAGCTGCTAAGAAACAAAAGGCTATTACTCAAACATTAGAGAAAAGTGAAAGAAGAAGACTAACTACTCTTAAAAATACTCTTAAAACAATGGGTAAATTTGCCCTAATAGGTCTAGGACTAGCAGGTATTGGTTCATTTCTTTTTGCTAACTGGGTTGAACTTCAAGATCTTTTTGAGAGTATAGGTGGAGTTATTCTTGCTCTCTTTGAACCGTTAGGTCCCTATCTTGAGATGTTGGCTGAGTGGATAGAGGAAAATCCAGAATTAGCTAAGACTCTTCTAGCAGTATTCATTGCTCTGGGAGTAGGGTTAATTGCTTTATCTAAGTTTGGAGGACTAGCTAAACTAGTTTCAGGTTTGACAGGAAAGTTAGGAGGAGTATTTGGTAAAGTTCTAGGGCCTACTAAAGAGTTCTCTAAACAACAGTTAACTTCTGTTCTAGCTATGGCTGCTCTAGTAGGTGCTATTGCTGCTTTAATCTTCTCACTAGCTCAATTTGTCCAAGTTTGTACTTCTGCAGGACTTAATATCTGGGAAGTCATTGGCGCATTGGCTCTTCTCTTCACAACAGTATTAGGTTTCATAGCAGGATTAGCTCTAGTCTCTAGATTATTTGCTCAATTCTCTTCAATGACTTGGCAAGGAGTAGCAGCTATTCTTGCACTTATGTTAGGTGTCTCTCTTCTAATTACTGTCTTTGGACAATTCGTAAGCTTGATAGATAATTTGAGAGGAGGACTAGGAGTTCTTTGGAATTGTATAGCTGCTCTCTCAGTACTAATTGGTGTCCTAACTGTCTTTGTAGTAATCTTGGGCTCTTTAGGTCCTGTAGGACTCATTGGTGCAGGAGTCCTGTTGATGTTATCAGGAGCTCTCTATATCTTTGGAGCTGCTCTTCAACTAATTGCTTCTGCTCTTCAAGTTCTATTTGGTCTCTTCACTCAGTTCTTTAGTTACTTAGCAGCTAATATAGGAACTATTCTCACTCTAGCTCCTGCTCTCTTCCTTCTAGCTGCTGCTTTCTTGGCTGCAGGAATGTCTGGATTCCTAGCAATGGCTGGTCTATTAGCTGCATCAATAGGAATAGTAGCTATATCTGGTGCTTTGACAGTTCTTGGAGGAAGTCTCTTTGTCCTTGCCGGATCTATACAAGCACTAGCCTCTGCCTTGGCTGCTATTCCTGATTGGGCAAGAGGAATTGTTACTCCTTTCTTAGGTGGGCTCTTTAGAATAGCTGGAGGAATACTTGGAGGAATTGCAATGGTTCTACCTGTGCCTCACTTACAAGAAGGAGGAATAGTTACTAGAGGAGGTCTAGCAGTGCTTCATACAGGAGAAGAAGTAACTCCTGCTCTCATTACGCCTCGTAGAAGGGCTGAAGAAGAAGTTCCTACTTCAATTACTATCAATATAAATGGACCAGTTGGATCTAGAGAAATAGCTGAATACCTAACAGAAGAAATAGAAAGAATAATAGAAAGACATGTAAGAAGAGGTGAATAAAATGGGACTTAAATTAATTGAATACGCTTGGGACGGCTCTAACTTTGTACAGTCAGGAGTTTTAGAATTTTCTCCCAATCCTCGTTCAATAGAGAAGTCTTGTAAAGTTCAATGGAGAGCTAGACATATTGGACTTTATGCTATTTATCCTAAATGTAAGTATAG
>QMZE01000270.1 GCA_003663025.1 Archaeoglobales archaeon | reverse complement strand
CATTTAACTCTTCTAAGGTTAGCCACCTAACTACCTCTTTTTCGGGTTTTCGTCCCATGTATTCGTTTTGAAATTTTGGTTAAAAATCTTTTGTCTGATACTCTAAATAAGCTTATCAGTAATTAATGGCATTTTTTAAGATGGGGCCGCCGAGATTTGAACTCGGGTCACCGGCTCCCAAAGCCGGGAGGATAACCAGGCTACCCTACGGCCCCTAACTATGTAATCTTGACTGTTTAAAAAGACTATCGAAAACAACTTTAATAATTAAAACTAAATTGTTTTATGAAGCTCATCCAAGATCCAATACATGGACTACTGAAGATTGAAGACTGGATGATCAAAATCATAGATACCCAGGAATTTCAGAGGTTGAGGAGGATTTCCCAAATTGGATTTGCAAATCTCGTATTTCCAGGTGCTAATCACACCCGATTTGAACATTCCTTGGGTGTCATGGAGGTTGCTAGAAAGTTGGTTGAGAGGATGGATGTTGATGAGGATGAGAGGATTGAGATTCTCACTTCAGCTTTGCTACACGACATAGCCCACACACCATTCTCACACTGTGGTGAGGTGATAGTTGAGGATTACTTGGGTTTTAATCATGAGAACGTTGAAGTAATTCTTAGAGGGGGTGAAATTGGGGACGTTTTGAAAGATCTTGGCTTAAGCCTTAGAAGGATCAGAGATTACGTGTCTGGTAGATCTTGCAACGTAGTTAAGGGTGACATAGATGCTGACAGGATAGATTACCTAATAAGGGATTCCCATTATACGGGTGTTGCTCATGGAGTCTTTGATGCACAGAGGTTGATAAACAAGACTAAGTTTGTTAATAGAAGGATGGTTATAGAGGCTGGTGGCTTGAGATCTGCCGAATCACTCTTGGTATCAAGATTTCTAATGTATACAACTGTCTATCACCATCACGTCTGTAGGATTGCGAGGAAGATGTTTGAGAAGGCAGTTAGATTCTGTATAGATGAGGGAAGTCTGAATCCAATAGATCTCTTTTACATGGATGATTGGAGTCTCATGAATTTTTTGAGATCTCAGGAAGGTTATCCAAGGGATATATCTGAGATGTTAATGAACAGGAGGCTTTTCAAGAGAGCTCTGTATGTTGAAATGGATAGGGTTCACATCGAAATGGATGATGTGGATAGGATTGAGGTTGAGATTGCTGAGGATAGTGGTGTAGATGGGAGGTGGATTGCTGTTGACATACCAAAGCAGATTAAAGGTGAGGAGTTTGGTGCGTCGGTTATGATTGAGGGTGAAGTTAGGAGGTTGGATGAGGTTTCAAGTTTAGTTAAGGCTCTGAAGGAGGCTGAGAGGAGAAGTCTTAAGGTTGGAGTTTACACACCAAAGGATTTTGTCGATAGGGTTAGAAAAACTGCAATCCGTTACCTTAACGTTTCATAAAGCTCCTTCCTCCTTGCCTCAAGTAAAATTTCCTCCTTTCCAATAAATCCAGATGCAGATTGAACGAAAATCCCAAGCTCCTTACCAAACTCAAATATCTCAGATACCTTATCCCTCCAACTGACATCCCTCAGTAGATGGTGATCCAAGACAACCCTTTTCACTTTAGTCTTTTCCATAACGATCTTGATGTTTCTCATAGATCTTTCAAATAGTTTCCTACCAAAGACGTGTGGCATGTATGTCATTGGACCATCCAAAAAGAGTGTATCTGGATTTGAATCCAAGATAAACTTAACGTGATCATCCAACGGCATACCTTCAACGTCTGATGTAAAGAGGAAACTCTCATCCTCCTCAATTAAAACCTCCAAAACGTATCCCAATCTGTCATCCTTCCCATGTGGAACTGGATCTGAGAAACTTATAATTGTGTTTCCAAATTCAAACCTCCTAGAATCTGCAAATTCAATTTTGGCATTGAGGAGACTGAGGAAGTATCTTGATCTCTTCTTCTGACTTAGATTTATTGCATTGTTTGGATGCTTTACGAGGACTACCTTACCATTCAAGACCTCTGGTTCATTTGGGTTGTGGTGGTCATAGTGGTAGTGTGTTATTATGACAACCTCAGCCAACTCAAGCTCATCCTTAATCCTTTTCCAAAGCTCATCCTTCCTTCTCAACTCAATCTCATGTGGAGGGAGCCCAAACCTCTTTGGTGCCAAGGCTACACTTGGATCTATGACCAACTTGACATCTTTGGTTTTAACTACCGTGCACATACTCCTAACACCAAACGAATCAAAGGCTATTGGCTCAACCTTCATGTTTCAACTAGCGATATACTTTTATTAAGCTTGATGTAAACAACATTGAGCGGGGGTTGCCGAGTCAGGAAAAGGCGCGGGATTTAGGGTCCCGTCCCGTAGGGGTTCGAGGGTTCAAATCCCTCCCCCCGCATGAATTTAGAACTTCTTTAAGTTTCTCTTCTAAAACAGAGCTAATATTAATTCCTAATTCCTTAGCTCTTTCAAGAAGATTTTTATCTATCTTGATAAAATCTAACTGGTTATATAACCAGTTATATAACTCATCTTCTAATTCATTATTTACTGAAATTAAGAATTTATTTCTATCAATCTCATAAATTATAGCTTCTCTTCCTATTAGATCTTTGTATTCTTTAGGTAATCTGATTAATGGATATTCTATATCTTTCTTGGGTTTCATCCTTAAGATGGAACATTTTCCAACTAATTTCATACCACTCACCTCGTGAATCTTACAATCAATTTAAATGCTATATCTTCATATTTTTCATCTTTTAATTTTTCGAAGCAGTGGTTTAAAATTTCATCTTTAAAATCGGTCATGCGATAAAGTAAATCTTCAAAAGTCTGTCTCAAATAACTTACAACTGATTTATTCTTATTAGTTTCATAATCTTTCAGTTTCCAGTACCATTCAAACACTTCTTTGAATATTTCCTCCCTTAATTCATGTTTTTCGT
>QMZE01000269.1 GCA_003663025.1 Archaeoglobales archaeon | reverse complement strand
TGCTCCTGCTCTAATGAAGTTTAAGGCTAGGCTATGCCTAGGGGCTCCTATGCCTCCAGAGATACGTGCAGAGTGACAGCCTCCATGTAAGACTATGGATGGAGGTATCCTCTTTGGAAGAGGTCTATCAATCTTTTTATCTAGGATGGCTTGGGGATTTGGAGACATGTATGAAAAGTCATGGAACTTCATACGGTCATTATTTGAGTGAGAGTTAATACATATAATTCCTGCCTCTGTGCTTTTAAGTAGTTCAAATAGTCTATGGGCATCTGATATTCCTTCCTTAAAATTACTTACTTTGGCCTCATGCACATGTACTCCGTGGATGCTTAGCATATCCTTAAGCAGTGATGAGGAGTCATAAACTATAGCCTCTTTCAAATTCACTGAGAGTGCATATCTTCGAGCCACCAATAAGGACGCATCCTCCACGGTTAAGCCCGTTATTATGCCTGCACTTACCTTGATAGAGCTATTGGTGGAGAGAGTGCATAAGCGATAGAGGTTCCTTATCCACTCCGGTGTTATCGCATAAGGGGTTACCACGGCCAGTAGATACTCCGGCTTCCATTTTCTCATTAAAGTATCCAATAGATCGAAATCTGCCTTTTGGAGTAGAGAAGGATCAGAATGATGACCATAGAGTACAAAGGGTGCTCTGTTTATAGAGGCGAGCAATGGGGCTAGAACGGTATAGCCTTCCAAGGGGGTAAAAAATGCGAATATTAATGTCGAAAAATCTATATTTCTCCCTACCCTCTCATAGAAATCAGCATAACTTTCCGGATTAAAGATATCGGGAGGATTAAGCCTTTTTACCCTGACAGGGAATTTCTCTCTGACCTTCACATCACCTACTAGTACTACCTCCTCAGCACCCAGTTCCTCGATAGCTTTAATTATGGGTTCATCAACTTTCCTATCAGTCCATAGAAGGGCATAATTATTCAGCGAAGCTATATACGATCCAAATATAGCATTAATTCTCTCAGACCATAAACCTTCGGATCTCTCAAGACATCTAGAGACTAAAACCACGCCCTTAGCCCCATCCCGTATACTAGGAACGAGACTCAGAGCCTTTAATATGGGGTCTCTTGATTCTTCACAATCAATAGTAATTATCTTATCTGGTCTATACTGATCTATAAAATAATTAATTATCTCAGATTCCTCCCTCTCAAAGATGAGAGGAGAATACTCTAACTTTCCATCAATCCATCTAATAGCTAATGGTATGCTTAAATAAAAGTCCATAATGCTCCTAGCTAATATCATCCTCCTCATAACAGCACCTTTTCATGGATGCATATTTCTTCCTAAGACCGTAATACATACATATATATGCTTTTTCTGAGACCATAACATAAATATATATGACCTCTCTGAATTCCTTAAGAGAAACCTCTCAGAGGTGGTTGAGTGGAAATTATACCTCTGAGAGAAGGAGGTATACTTTTAGGAGACGACTGTTATTGTGCTTGTTATAAGACGATTTGTAACTTTGCATCACCACCACCGCCACCACCGTCTACATGGTGACGTAATGGAACTACGTAAATCAAGGTTTAATTTTTTTATCCCTTTGGCTAACAATTACTATATACTATATAATACTTTCTCTGGTGCTATAGCGCTTATCGATAAGGAGGTCAAAAATTGTATAGAAAAAGAGGATTTTTCAAAAATACCTCCCGCAATGTTAAATTATCTTCAAAAGCAAGAATTTATAATTCCATCCTCTCTAGACGAAATTAAACGTTATCAATATTACTTCTTCAAAAATGCTTTCTCTATAGAATCAATTTCTTATACGATATTAACCACGTATGACTGTAACTTTGCATGTATATATTGCTATGAAAGACTAAGGAAGATGACATCTCCGGTCTACATGGATCTTAGCATAGCTAAGCAGGCGGTGGAATATATAAAAAGAGGCGCCAAAAGCTCAAATTGTAAAAAGATTCATATTGTCCTTTATGGAGGTGAGCCCTTATTAAATCTTAATCCAGCGATGTATATACTTGAAAACACCAGAAGGTTCTGTTTAAAAAATGATATAGAACTCATAACTAACCTTATAACTAATGGATCCTTAATGACAAAGGAGGTGATTAATAAACTGCTCAATTATAATCTCAGAGGAGTTCAGGTAACTGTCGATGGAATAAGAGAGATTCACGATAAAAGAAGACCCTTTAAGAATGGTAGAGGATCCTTTGATATAATCATGAAAAATATAATTGATACTATCGATCTCTTACCGCCTAAAACTATTGTAATAAGGTCTAATATTGACAAAACAAATTACAAAGATTATCCTATGCTTCTAGATTATTTGGCTGATTTGGGTCTAAAAGATAAAATCAGAATTGACATAAGTCCTCTATCAGGAATACCCGCAGATATATCCTGCCCTATAACTATGCTTAAAGGAAAAGAGCTTGCGGGGATTATATTTGAATTATGGAAAGTAGCTATGGAAAAGGGATTTGAGTTCTGGTGGGAGCCTAGTATTATGGTATGTGCGGCTAAGCAGGTTGCGGCAGAGGCGATAGATCCTAAGGGCAATGTATATAAGTGTTGGGGCTTAATCGCCGATGAGAGATTCTGTGTCAGAAATATACGTGAAGATAAATATAGACCTATCTTTTATGAGTATATAACAGCAAATATGTCTCTTCCCCGGAAGTGCAAGGAATGTAATATTTTACCTTTCTGCGGCGGAGGTTGTCTACACGAGTCTCACATCAGAACAGGGAAACCGTTCAGCATAACATGTGCGGACTTTCTCAGCAAAGAGATGTTAGAGACTAAGATAAAACTTTATGTGATTAGGAAGTACAAGAGTATACTTAAGGAAAAAGGGATAACTTTGTGAGAGTCTTATGAAGGAAGGTATAAGATGGTTGATCAGACAATCCATCCGGTATGG
>QMZE01000268.1 GCA_003663025.1 Archaeoglobales archaeon | reverse complement strand
GAAGGAAAGGAGTTTGAAATTGTTGGTTCTCTTTTAACGTCGAGGAGTTACGAGGGATTAAGGGCTGGGGTTCAAAGGGCTCTTGGGAAAATTCCTGAGGATGTTGAAGAGAAGCTTGTTCTTTTCGAGAATGTTGAGGATGAGGGGGTTTATTCCGAAATGGTTTCGTTATTGCCATATTTAATAAAAAGTTTTAGGAGGGTGGAAAAATGAGTGGAGAAAAGAGAATATTTGAAAGCCTTGTTGATGAGGCATTGGAATATGTGAAGAGTGTTAGAAACGTAGAAGAGGCACAAGACGAGGATTTAGAGAAGTATGTTCAGCGAAGGTTACTGCGTGCAGATGATTATGATAGTTTTGTGGTTCTTCATGGAAAAACTCGTAATCAGAGCAGAGTTCACTTTGGGAATGTTTCAGCTGGAATGTATGGTTTGATTAAGAAACGGAGAATAAAGGGCAAGGTTGTTCCCTTGCTTAGTGATAATGCTTTGCGCGGAATGCTGAACCATCAGCTCAGAGTTTTAAGTAAAAAGTTGGGTATAGGCGATCCTAACTGTGGGCTTTTTGATGAGAAAGGTTTACAACGCTTTGAGTGTGGGAAATGTTTGCGATGCGGAATAATGGGATTCTTAAACCCAAAAACTGGGGAAAATTCGGTTCATAAACTGGCGATTCGAAGTTTTCTAACTACTTCGGCAGAAATAATCACAGAGTATCATAATTCTCCAGATGTTGTTAAAGGTACTGTATTCGCTCCTAGGGAAGTAGAGAAAGGCGGAGAGAAGGCTGCTGTCCTCTATGTTGCTGAATATATCGCTCCGGGTGGAGAATTTCCATTGCAAATTGTGTTCCGAGGGATGGCTCCAGGTGAGATAGGAGTGGCGTTGATGCAGATGGGGTTGGCATGGCATTATCTTGGACTTGGTAGACATAAGAATGGCTCGTTTACTACATGGACACAAAATCCTGAAGATTGGACTTTAATGTATATACCTGTTGAAGGTGGCGAGTTAAAGAAAGAGGTCTACACGTGTGAAAGTGGGTTGGTTGAGATTATTAACAAACTTAAGAGTATTGCGTATATTGCCATGCAGAAAAAACTTTTCAGGGATTATGAAGCTTACAAGCCAGAAAGACCTGAAATTGAAGGTAGTTAGTCTGAAGGGAAATTAGGAACATGTACTTCTCCAGAGTTACGCTTGAAAATTTGAGTAAGGCTTTATTTACACGTACTATGTATAAGCGAGGACTTTTTGTTGAGGTTTATAGTTTTGACCATATTCCTCAAAGTGTACTTTTCGGTGCTTTGGCATTTGCCATAAACAAAGTTTTGAAGAAGCCTCTTTCGGTTCTAGATAAGATTCATTTAACATCGGCTTCACCACTCTGTGGTAAATGTGGGAGATATACCTTCTTTCATGAACCTGGTAGGTCTGTATGTGAGGAGCATGGATATGTTGTTGTGAGTCATGTGATGGTGATTCATTCGGTTCCGTTGAATCCTCAAGTTTGGCAACCTAGAATGATTAATTATGAGGGGGAATTTACCGAACATAGGCGCATGTCGCCCAGAAAGTTCTATGCGTTGACTCCTGGGCAGTTCTTTTCTTTTTTGGTTTATGTTGAGGATGAGGAGGCTAAGCGAGTTTTTCTTGAGGCGCTTAAAGTGTTATGTGTTTCAGTGAATGGTGCCGAAACTGCTGGGTTTGGTATTGGTTGGGGAAGGAAAATGTGGGGGGCATTCAAGGCGGAGGTACAGAAATGGAGAGAAGTTAGACCAGTAGCTAAGGTTAGGAATGTTGTTTCAAGGATTCAGTCTCCATTTACGAGTCCTGGAGGGAAAACTTACTTAGCGCAGAATGTGAAGCCTCTGGATGTTGTTGTTTGTAATACGGTTGTAAGGAATGTCCATCATCGAGTAGATCGCAATATGGTTTCTATTTACTTGGAAGGAAGCGAGGTTATGTCTCTTGAGGAATTGGAGTGTTATCCCACGGATAGTTCTGATTGGTTGTTAGCTTTTTCGTCTAAAGTGTTTTGTAGAAGGGTGGGTAGAAAGCTCGTGAAGGCTATTGAACCAAGTTTCTTGATTCATAGGAGATTGGTTGAGAGAACGGGAGTTTTTAGCAGTGATAAAGCATAATCTCATTTCGTTAATTACTCATTCAAAAAATGTAGCGAATATTGCTACGGTTATTGCAAGGCAGCATTTGGAGGGAATTGAAACTCAAGCGGCAACGTGGCAGTTTGGGTTTGTGCATGATGTTGGATGGTTGAACTTGAAATCGGTTGGACAAGTTGAAGAAAGCTTTGAGCATGACCATGCTACGATTGATGTTTTAAATGCTTTGAAAGAGTTAGCTCAAGTAAAGGAGCCTTTTACTATTTCTGAAGATTTGCTGGTACGTTTTGCATCTTTACATGCAAAACAGCATAAAAGGCGTGAAAGGAGGAGGATCAGAAAGGAGATAGAAAGGTTTTTGGAAGATGAGGGATTTAACCCGAAGATTGTGAATTATGTATGTTGGGCTGATTCTTTGGCAACAACACTTGAAATTCCAGGGAAGATTCATCAAGTGCCTAGGATTATTCATTTTTTCACAACTCCTTTATATTTGGATGTTCCAGATAGGCATTTTAACATGATGAGGAAGCGTGTTCATGCTTTTCTTCTACATGAATTTATTAATCTTTTAGATGGTATTAGAGCTGAAATCGTCTCGGAATTGAAGTTTCCTTTTGATCCTATAATTTCGACTTCGCTTGAAGGGGTTGAGTATACGTTAGATATTGAGTCTAATAAACAACTTTTGAGGAGTTATAGGAGGTGGCTTTTAGGCGAGGTTGAAGCCACTTTAAGAAAAGCTGAAATTCAGCCGTATTCTGCGCGGGAAATCCTTGAAGCTTTACTATTTAAGCCGTCTGACTGGAACAAGGCGTGCATTTTCTGT
>QMZE01000267.1 GCA_003663025.1 Archaeoglobales archaeon | reverse complement strand
CCAGTTTTCTCCTTTGTTCTTCTATCTCACGCCTATACTCTTCCACTTTTCTCAGTTTGTTCTTACTGACTGCAATTCTCCTGTAGTAGTGAAACCACCTTGCGAATGCACCTATTCTTCTTGAAGTAAGCACCAATTCACTTCTAATCTCTCGCTCTCGCTCTGTTTTCACTCTTACACTCTCACGCTCTCTCTCTCGCTCTCTCATAATCTCGCTCATTCGCACATACTCTTCTCTGATTTTGCGAGCATAGTATGACACACGCTCCTCCCGTCCTGCAAGTTCGCTCTCTCTCTGCCATCTCGTAAATGCAGCTATTCTTGTCCTGCTTCTTGTAATCCTGCGTTCCTTTGCTTCAAGTGCTTTGACTTCTTCTCTTATCTCCTCACGCAGGCGTGCCAGTTCCGTTCTCAATTCTTCCGCTCTCTCCCTTTCTTCTTCCATCCGTGTGCGGTAATGCTCCATTCTCTTGCACTCTGTTTGAGAGAGCAAGCGTTTCAGCCACCTTGATAACGCACTAATTCTTGCGATTACTTTCCTCATCTCTTTGCTTTCAGCACTCAAAGTCTCTCTCAAACTCTTGACGAACTCATAGCCTCTCTCTGTCTCCTCAATCTTCTTCTCAGTTTTCTCAATTAACTCAAGCACTCTCGCTTTTCTCGTTTTCAGTTCTGATAATTCTTCGTTCAGTTCTGATAATTCTGCTTTCACTTCATCCTTCAAACCTTCCAATTTCGTGAGTTGTTCTTGCAGAGGTAGTTTTCTGAATTCTTCTTCTGGAAGAGCGAGGCGTCTGAATTTCTCTTTTTTCGCTTCCTCTCTCTCGCTCTCTTTCTCCTCTTCTGCGTCCTCTTCTGCAACCATACCTTTTATATCATCCCGCTCAAATATCATTGTGACCGTCATCACCTCCCGTGAACGGAAAAAAAGAGAGGGAGCGTGTGTTAAACGCTCCCTCTTAAACTCACACACCTACTCTTTGCTCTCACTCACGAGAGCAATGAGAGTTTTGAAGCCTGCGAGGAATTCAGCGAGAAATCTTGCATCTGTTATCACATCTGCCAGTCTGTCCTCCAAGTATTCCTTGAATATGTGAGCAGGTAGTTTCACTGTCAAAATCGTGTAACCGAAATCGTTTCTCCTGTATTCAAGGTCTTTGCTTTTAGAAGCGATGAACTCAAGTGCTTTCTGGAACATTGTGTATTGAGTGCATCCTTTCGCAGTGTCTATGTCCAAAGTCACTTCCACGAACGCTTCTGTGTTCCTTATCATGTGTTGCAGAAATCCTTTTATGTGTTCTCTCTGCTTCTGCCACTCTTCTCCGCCTTCTCTCACCATTTTAACCACTTCATCCATCACACCTCACCTCCTCTCCCACACACCACACGCCCACACACACGACCATACAAACGCATGCTCTGTTCTCACTCCCCTTCCTCTTCTTCTGCTTTCTCCGTCTCTTCTTCTTTTTCCACGAAATATCTCACATTTTTTGAGACTTGCACCTTCTTCGCCAGTTTCCGTTTCACTAACTCATTCAGTATGCGTGAAGTGTGTTCTCTACTGAAGTTCATTTTTGTCGCTATCTCTGAAGCGGTGAGTGGTTCATCCGAGTTTGCGAGCATCAGGTAAATCTCGTATGCTGATTTTGTGAGTGTTCTTTTCGCATATCCGAGTTGTTGCACTTTTATGAGCCACTCTGTCTCCTCTATTGTCTCCTTTGTTATTTCGTTTTGACCGTTTTCATACGCTGTCAGGAATGACACTCGCACATAATCCCACATTGCTCTTGTCAGATATTCTGGTTTCATTTCCGCCTTTCTATACTTCTTTGCGATTTTTTCACGCACTTTTGCTTTAACGAGCACTGACAGACCTTTCAACTCTTCTCTTGCTCTCTTCACTTCACTCGCCTTCACTTGAACCGAATGACCTTTGACGAACAAATCCGCCTGCTCATCCACTGAAGTATCCAGAAAAACTGGAATACACCTGCTGAGAAGTGCGTTTTCAAGCATTGAAGGTGTGTGGTATGTCATTGATAAGACAATAAACGATGCTCTCAGTTGTATTGAGAGCCGTGTTCCCACCGCCTTGAATACAAATCCCTCTTCCTCTATGCATTCTGGTTTGAGTATCTCAAACCCTAAAACTCTTGAATACGAGTGTTCTTCCATTAACGATAGCAGAACTGCTCTTGAAGTTTTAGGTGCGTTCTGGAACTCTTCAAGTATTGCTGTTTTGTCTGCGAGGTTTCTGATTTCGCCTATTGTTGCGAGACCTGTCCTCTTGATTGTTCCCACTAAACCTGCCACCGTATAATCGTGGACGAATACTGCCAAACTCTCTTGAGCGAGTGGCGTAATAAGAGAAGTTTTGCCTGTTCCGAAAGGTGAATTGAGCCACATGTTCAAAGCACCTCTTGTTTTGTGACCTCTCTCGGTCTGAAACTCTCCGAGTGTTGCTGACATAAGCACGAACTTAATAAGTTTAGCGATTGTGGAAGGCATCTCATCTTCACGGTGAGTTCTTTCGTGTTCTCTTCCGCAGTCATTTCTCCGCTCACAGTTTCTCTATGATTATTCTGCTCTTCTCTGTGTCCTTTGTTATGACTACCCAGTCTCCTTTTTTCCACCCTAATTCCTTCAGTTCCGCCGACAATGTTAAAGTGGGAACTGAGCCGTCCCTTCTTGCAGATGACACCCTCCGCAATGACTTGCCATCCAACTCTCTTGCCTTCTTCCTTATTTTCTCTTCCACGCTTTCCTCCACGCTTTCGTTCTGCTCTTTCATTTGTTCCTCCATTCTTGCTCTTTCCTTCGCCATACTATCACCCCCTTTGAGAGAGAAGAGAGAAGGAAAAAAACCACACACGCACACACACTCTCTCACACACCCTCTCACTCTCTTTCGCTCCTGCTCTCTCACTCTTCTACGCTCTCGCTCTCCTCCTCGCTCTT
>QMZE01000266.1 GCA_003663025.1 Archaeoglobales archaeon | reverse complement strand
GCCCTCACCCTCCTAAGCTCATCACCAACCTCATCAAGCAAACACCTATCGAAGTGTCTGTTCATCTCCCAATGCTCAAGTGTTGCATCGTAGGCTGTTGGTAATGGTCTTATGTCGTGACCACCAAATTCAAACTTGAGTGGAACGTATTCTGAAATGTTCTTGAAGGGTTTCAGTTCTGAAACCAATCCAGTCTTATCTATCAAATCTTTCTCCAAAGCTTTCGCTCCAACCATCGCTGTTGTTGAAACTATACCGTATGCTCCTATCAACCAAACTTTCATCTTCATCACCTCAAAAACGTTTATGTTAAATCTTCAATTCGTTTTAAAAATGTTTTGTCATCCATCTCGTCCCCTTTGGAGTGTCTATCAGAATTATACCCCTCTCCTTAAGTTTTTCTCTAATTCTGTCAGCCCTCTCAAAATCCTTTTCCATCCTTGCAACCTCCCTCTCCTTTACAAGCTCAAGGATATCCTTTGGAAGTGTTGGAATCCTCTCATAACCTTCAAACAGTCCCAAGATACTTGAAAACGTTGTAAAAATCCTGAAGCATTCCTCAAGCTCACTCAGACTCATAACGTATAGATTCCTGTTCACATCTCTCGCAAGAGAGTGGAATATCGACAGTGCATTTGGTGTGTTCATGGAATCCATTGCAAGCTCAAAATCCCTCAAATGTCTCAAAGCATCAAATCCAACACCATCCCTATCAATTCCAAATGTCCTCAAAGCTGATATCTCCATGTCCAAATTCAGCAGTGTATTCCTTAGGTAGTTGTACGATCTCCTAGCCCTCTCAATTGAGGACTCACTGTAATCCAGTGGACTCCTGTAAAAAGCAGTAAGAAGGAAGTATCTCAGGACTTCTCCATCTGGAAAGTCCCTTATTCTCACAATGTTCCCCAAGCTCTTGCTCATCTTCTCACCTCCTATCGTTACGAAGTCACAGTGAATCCAGTATTTAACTGGCTCAACTCCAAAGATTGCAAAGCTCTGTGCCCTCTCGTTTTCGTGATGTGGAAATATGAGATCCCTACCCCCACCGTGAATTTCAAATGGAACTCCAAGATACTTCGAAGAGAGGACACTGCACTCTATGTGCCATCCAGGTCTCCCGTATCCCCAAGGAGAATCAAAGACAGCGTTTGCCTTAAAGTCCTCATCCTTTGCAGACTTCCACAAAGCAAAATCCTTTACATCCCTCTTCTTTGGATTTGGTTCAATCCTATGTCTGTTCAACTCATCCAAGCTCATTCCAGAGAGCTTACCGTATCCTTCAAATGAGGGAACGTGGAAGTAAACGTCGCACCCATGCTCATCCTCAACTTCGTAAGCGTATCCAAGTTCTATCAGTCTTTCAACGTAGTTTATTATATCTCTTATGTGATCTGTGACCTTTGGCATGTAGTTGGGTCTCCTTACATTGAGTTTTGACATGTCCCTCAAAAATTCGGATATAAAGATCCTTGAAATCTCCCCCTGTGTCTTCCCTTCCTCAACAGCCCTCCTAACAATCTTGTCGTCAACGTCTGTAAAGTTTTGAACGTAAATGACGTTGTGACCCTTATACTCAAGATACCTCCTCAAAACGTCAAAGAAGACGAATGTCCTTGCGTGACCTATGTGTGAATAATCGTATGCTGTTATTCCACACACGTACATCTTCACAGTTTTTCCAAGCTTTAGTTCCTCAAACCTCTTTGTTAAGGTGTTGTATAGTCTCATGAAGAATATTTTCAAACTTTAAATATATACCTCCTCCCATCGTAACTTGATAATCTCAAAATCCTCTCAAGCCATTCGTCATCCAAAACAAGATAACCAAGTTCACTGCAAACATCGTAAAAGTCCTTCTTCCTCAGATTCAACCACTTAAAATTCTCAAACTCCGACTTCCTAACAACCCTAAATGGTCTTTTGACATCTATCCTAATGGTTCTCTTTGGTATCTCCTTCCTCAATCTCCACCTTGCAACGAGATTTGATTGAACAGACCTCACAGCAACCTCAACATCCTCACCATCCAAAACAACCCTCAAGATAATCTCAACTATCGTGTTTATCCTATCTGGAACTCCAACTACATCCCCCCTCAACTCTATCCTCATTGATTCAACATCTACACCTTCTTTCTCAAGATTCTCACGTATCTTGGATGTCCATCCCCTCTTTTCCCCACTCTTGTCAACGATACCACCAACTATGTAACAGTCAGCTTTCTGTCCCTTAAATATACAATCACCGTTTGGATCGAGTAGAATCACTCTCCTCAAACCCCTATCCCTTATGAAATCTGATGTAGATGGATAATACAATCCAAATCCAAGATCCTTATGTGTAACAACAAGCATCTCATCCCACATAAACTTCCTTACAACACCCAAGCTCTGCTGAACCTGTAAAACTATCTTCCTCTTCTCCTTCTCACTGTGCAAGTTGAAGAGTGAACAGTCAATGACTATGTATGGAAAATTAGCTCTCTCAAGCAAATCATCCCTCCTCAGGATTGGATCCTTACATTTGCCAACGTATGCTGGATTTTTGCACGAGTTAATTCTAAATACGTAACCTTTCAAACCCCTACACACATCTGCCCTTCCCATTATGACGTAGTTTGCCATAGTTTGTATTGGATCTTTACTTTCCACTATCCTCCTTATCTCTGTCGATATGCAGTCTATCCCCAACTCTCTTAGAGCCTCTATGAAAACATCTCTTAGTCTCATGAACTATCGTTTGGTAAATGCGATATTTCCTTATCGATCTGAAGGTTATTCCAATAAGGACAACAACTCCAACGACAATTAGAGATGTGTAGTCTTTGAAGTATCCTGTGAGGTATATGGAAACCATGGATATGAAAACTGAACTTGCAAGCGATGCACTTACGATTGTTGCAAATAGCTTTGCATTGTTCAATCCCAACACCTTCCCTATCAAGCTTGCGGTTGTGCTACCAGT
>QMZE01000265.1 GCA_003663025.1 Archaeoglobales archaeon | reverse complement strand
GTGATGAGGTGGAGGGTTGACGTTATATTGGATTTTGATGGAAGAGATCTCGAATACGGCATAATAAAGATGGCAAAGGAGAAGGATGTCGCAATAGAGATATCCGTTTCAAGGTTCCTGAGATGCAAGGGTATCGAGAGATCGAGATTGTTCGAGAGGACTGTCGAAACGATCAAAGTCATAAGTAAGTTCGACGCACCCTTCGTACTGACTTCCGGTGCGAGCAACTTGTACGAGCTGAGACCAAAGAGACAGGTTCTTGAGTTCTTCGAATACCTCGGTGCAGACGTTGAAAGGGCTGAGTATTGGATGGAAAGGCTCATAAGGAGGTACACAGATCCTTTCTACATAATGGACGGTCTTGAGATAGTTAAAACATGATTGCGTAAGCCTTTCCCAAAGGAGTCAATCGAATTCTAACGCTCTTCCCTTCCTTCCTCGTCTCTATGAGTCCATCCTCCTCCAGACCCTTTAGATGATAACTCATCCTAGCCCTCTGAGCCATGTACTTCCTCTGATCTTCCGTCTTACCTTCAACAAGCTCGATCAACCTGTTTATCGATTCGACCTCTCCACCGTTCTCCTCTAAGACCTTTATCAATCTAACCTTGTCCTCTCCAACGCTCTTTATGGGAGGAATCTTCAGATCGATTACATCACCGTCGGATGCCATGTAAACTTCGGACTTAGATATCTGAGCCGAGATCAATCCGGCTATGCAAAGATCCCTCGAAGCGTCTGACAGATTAACGTAAACCTCGTTACCCTCATCCCTCTCCTTCCTTATTATCTCAAGCATCTTTATAGAAGAGTTATATATACCTCCATCAACCCTTACCACTTCAACCTCCACAAAGTCCTTCAAAGCCTTCACGATCCTATCCAAACAGACTTCTTCACCAACGATAAGATAAGCCTTCTGAACAGGTTTTCTGCTCATCCTTATGCTCTCGAGTATGAGATCACACCTAGTTCCGAGAGGAACTATGTGAATTATCTTCATACGGTAAAGATTCGTCATCTGTAAATAAAATTTTCTATAAGTTGACAGATCGATTAATTAAAAACAAAGTTTTAAGATTTGCCAAAAGTCATTGATAACCTTTTAAATAAACTTCATAGATATTGAAACATGCTTGCAAAGAGGATAATACCCTGCTTGGATGTGACTTTGGATGAGAGCGGTGCGATGGTGGTTAAGGGTGTAGAGTTCGTTAACCTGAGAAGGGCTGGAGATCCAGTTGAGCTTGCTAAGAGGTACGATGAGGAAGGTGCCGATGAGATAGTTTTCCTCGACATAACAGCATCTCCTCACGGTAGAAGGATGATGATAGACGTGATTGAGAGAACTGCCGAAAACGTCTTCATACCGTTCACGGTCGGTGGAGGTATAAGGAGTGTTGAAGACATAAACGCTATACTCTCAGCCGGAGCCGATAAGGTGACGATAAACACATCAGCAGTTAAGAATCCAGAACTGATCAGGGAGGCAAGCGAGATATTTGGGAGTCAGTGCATAGTCATAGCGATAGACTGCAGGAGAAACTTCGATTTGAGTAAAGGTGAGAACATTGTGAAGCTTGAGGATGGAAGGAAGGCTTGGTATGAGGTCGTGATATATGGAGGCAGAAAGCCCACTGGGATAGATGCGATAAGCTGGGCGAAGAAGGTTGAAGAACTTGGTGCCGGTGAGATACTTCTAACTTCCATGAACAGGGATGGGACGAAGATAGGTTACGACATACCGATAACGAGAGCAATAAGCGAGGCTGTGAACATTCCTGTAATTGCATCCGGGGGTGCAGGAAAGCCGGAGCATTTTTACGAAGGTTTCGTTGAGGGGAAGGCTGATGCATGTCTTGCTGCATCCATATTCCATTACAGAGAGATCTCGATTGAGGAGATAAAGAGGTATCTCGATGAGAGAGGAATTCCTGTGAGGTGGTAATTTGGAGATTAGGGAGTTCCAGGAACACATAAGGAAGCTTTACTACGATAGGGATGCTAGGAGAGGTAAGGAGAGAACGATGCTTTGGTTTGTGGAGGAAGTTGGTGAGCTTGCCGAAGCTGTGAGGAAGGGTGATCTGAATTCGATAAGGGAAGAGATTGCAGACGTCTTTGCATGGCTCGTAAGTTTGGCAAACCTTTTCGATGTCGATCTTGAATCGGCTGTGAGGGAGAAGTATCCTGAGAGATGTTTAAGATGTGGTAAGTTTCCTTGTGAGTGTGATGAAGAATGAGGTTTCTGATAGTGGATGAGGATGACATTGCAAAAGGATTGACGACGGACAAGTACTTCTTATGGACAGAGGAGGTCTTGAGATCCAAGGGTCTGAATCCAAGGGTTGTTGCAGAGGTTACGACTTCGACATGGGGAATATTTGTGGGCATCAACGACGTTTTAAAGCTGTTAGAAGGTAGGGAAGTTGACGTTTACTCGATGCCAGAAGGCTGCCTCTTCTTCCCGCACGAACCCGTTTTAACCGTGGTTGGGAGGTACCTTGAGTTTGCAAGGTTCGAAACGGCAATACTTGGATTTGTCTGTCATCCCTCAGCCGTTGCGACTCAGGCTTTCAAGTTCAAGCTTGCCAGCGGTAAGAAGGTTCTATCTTTTGGAACAAGGAGGATGCATCCTGCGATATCTGCTGTTATAGAGAGATCTGCATACATAGGTGGATGCGATGGAGTTAGCAACTTCTCAGTGGAGAAGTATCTTGGGATCGAGAGCGTTGGGACTATGCCGCACGCACTCATAATATGTTTCGGTGATCAGGTTGAAGCTTGGAGATCTTACGATGAAGTAGTCGATGAGGGTGTTCCAAGGGTTATGTTGATAGACACCTACTACGACGAGAAGACGGAAGCGATCTTGGCAGTTGAGAACGTCGATAGGGTTGACGGTGTCAGGTTGGATACACCCTCTTCAAGAAGAGGGGACATGAGGAAGATAGTAGAAGAGGTAAGGT
>QMZE01000264.1 GCA_003663025.1 Archaeoglobales archaeon | reverse complement strand
TCACACCTCTTCAGCTCTATCTGAGGAAAAAACTCTTTCAAGCAAGGTATCAGAGCTTCAAAACTCCTCATAATTGAGAACTTCCTCCCTGGATATTTGTTTTCAAACTCGTATATGAAGTCCCTTATCATAGCCCTAACTGGGAATTGGCTGTATGGACACTCATTCATATCCATTGGCAATCCATGAATCAATCCATAAACTACAACATCCTTCTCGTAAACCTCTCTGAATGGCTTTATCCTCATTATCAAACCCTCCTGAACCCTCTGAGGTATCAACCTAGCCAACCTCTCAATGTCAGCCTGAACGAAGTTTAGTAGTATTGTCTGAACCTCATCGTCCAAATTGTGTCCAGTTGCAAGCTTTGTTGCACCCATCTCCCTTGCAGTTCTGTTCAAGAGATACTTCCTAAAAACTCCACAGTATGTGCATGGCTTCTTATCTCCAATCTTCACCATCTCATCGAGTGTCATACCAAACTCATCCTTGAAAGAAACTACAACATGCTCAATATCAAGCTCAGAAGTAATCTTTCTTGCAATCTTTACAGTTGGAGGTCTGTAACCTTCAATACCCTCATCAACAGTTATTGCAAATATCTCAACATCCCTCCTCCCATTGAGGAACTTGTGCAAGACGTACGTGAGTGTTACACTGTCCTTCCCACCACTCAAAGCAATTGCAACCTTATCACCACTCTCAACCATCTTAAACCTCTTTATAGCATACTTAACCTTCCTCTCAAAGTATTCAGTGAAGTGTCTTGAGCAGAGGTGAACGTTTGCATGCCTTATGTATGTCACAGCTGGTCTTCTACACCTATCACACCTTATCACGTATTGAGTATTTATTGAATCCTTTTAAATTTAGCCTTCCTTTCAAACCTCATTGCAAAATCTTGACCAAGGTTTTCTTCAATCCATTCTCTCCACTTCAAAAAACTGTGATCGTTCTCATTGAGAATTGCTGAGAACCAATCCAGAATCTCACGCTTTGCGTAAGGATACTTGGCTTCAAGGAAGAACCTAACCTTCTTTAAGACCTCTTTATCTCCAAAGCAGTGATCCAAGATAACACCAAATAAGAATAATTTATCAGATTTTGTCAAGTTTGACATGAATTCTTTGATGAGATTCATTAATGAAAGTAGATCTCTTAACATATAAACTTTTTCCATTTAATAACAATAATTATTATCATAGTTCAAACGCCTTCAAAACACACTCCTCAAAGCTACCGTAAACGACATCTATCCCCCTCAGCTTTGGGAGGTATGTCAAGGCTTTTCCAGAATTTGTCATTATGCATCTGAACCTTACGGGAGATACAACTATGCATGTATCTCTAAAGAAGATCAAACCCCTATCCTCAAGGTAACTCACGACATCCCTCAAATCCTCATAGACTCTTCGGGATGTAAACAACCAAATCTCCCTCCTAGCCCTTCCAAGATCCTTAACAATCTGATAAACCCTCAATATCTCATCCCTCGATAGATGTGGACAACCCAAAACTATGAGATCTGGATCACAACCCTCCTTCAGATCAAAACTATCAAAAACAACCTTCTCTCTTGGAATTTCAAAATCCCTCCATTCTGGAGTCTGTCCAAGCACGTGAAAGAGTGGAATATTTCCAGTAGATGCAAGACCAGCACCCAGCAACTTAAGCTCAAAATCCTCAAGTTTCCTCTTAAATTTAAATATTGGAATACCATCCACCTCCCTTCCAACTTTACATCCCAACATTGAGGGATCAAAATCACACTTAACCTCAACGAGAACACTTGGTTCCCTGTTCTCCTTTATGTGCAATCCATAGTATGGAGTTTTCCCAATTACAGCACTTGCCAATGCACTTATACCACTCTCCATATTTGTCATAGCACCCAAAACCGAATTTGCATAGACAACAGCTGAAGACTCCGACCATGCTATGTGATCTCCAAATTTTGGTTTGTAGATGTAGTATGGTGTGCATGTGAGCGTTAGCTCAGCACCCATTCCTTCAAACACCCTTAAAACCTCCATTTGCTTTTTAAAGAAGGATTCATCAATTCCCATTTCCCTCCACCTATCCAAATCAACACCACAAGGATTCAACGTCGTCCTAACCTTGAACTTAACATTCAAACTCCTCAACCAATCCAAACCCTCATCCCCAATGTTTTGATAGGATACACCAGATACGTGTGCAGAACTTATGGGTATCAACCTATCAGCATCAAATATCTCACCCAAAGAAACAACTATCTCCATGCACTTCGAAACCCCATCACCCCTCTCAAGTAACTTCTCCTCATCCCTTGTCAGAAACATAATTTAACTTGATTTTAGGATTCAAAAACCTTTCAATCTACAAAATCTTTAAGATAATGGGGCTTCCTACCCCTCATCTTACTAATCTTCACGTTTGTTTCTATCCTGTTTGCAAGTGGACAGTTTATGTAGTGATAAACAGCATCACTGAGTGCATCCTTTATTGTCTCCCTTCCACTCTTATCCTTCAAAATCTCAACAATTTCAATTGGAAGTGGAACTTGAACTATCTTAAGCTTCACAAATTATTTCTCTTCCCAACGTTAAAAACGTTTCTACAGGTTATACTTTCAACATCCCTTCTAACACCAAGGTAAACTTGAATTGCCTCAACAACCATCCTCCTCAAGCTATCGCTTGGTCTTCCAAGCACGACGTTCTTACAGAATGTATCCACATAGACATAAAAAACTTCACCTCCATATTCAAATTCAGCCCTCTCATCACCCTTCCTCCTTATCACAAATGGGTATAGCTTGCAGGCAATTGGTTTAAGCTCACCTTGAAGTATGCAGAGCTTGTTTATCTGAAATGGACATCTACCGTTGATCTTCTTTATGTAAAACTTACCAAACCTCTCCTCAACAAAACCACTCCACCTCAATCTTAAATACTCGTAAGATCTTAGAGGAACTAAATATTCTT
>QMZE01000263.1 GCA_003663025.1 Archaeoglobales archaeon | reverse complement strand
CCTCTGGACGGTAGCCCAGGCCCTTTCGGAGATTTTGCCCGAGGGCGACAAAGAGAAGCAGATGCTGCAGGGCCTGCTGGCAAGCAAGGAGCGGGTGGTGAGTGAGGTGCGGCAGGGGCGGCTGTTGTAACCACAGTTTCTTCCTCTCAACCTCGATCCAGGGGTATAAGGATTGTAACCATGAACGGAGTGCAGGAGGCCAAATCACTGCTTGAAAGTGGCCAATTGGAGGAAGCGGCAGAAGCCTACGAAAGACTCTGCACCGCCCAACCTGAAACATGGGAATTCTGGTTGAATCTCGCCTACTGTTACTCTGCCCTTGAGAATCACGGGAAGGCAATCACCTCCGCAAGGCGCGCTTTCGAACTCGCTCCTGATGAGTCGGTTACTAGGAGCAACCTGGCAGCGATACTAATTGACGCTGCTATGCTAGACCCCACGCTATCAGAAGAACAGCGACGGGATTTCGCATTGGAAGGAGTTCGTCTTTGTGACCAGCTTCTAACAAATGATCAGGATAATACCCGGGTTCTCTACAACAAGGCCAATGGGCTGTCCGTCTTGGGAGAACATCAAGAAGCCAAGAAAATACTCCAAGCCGTGGTCAAGCTGGCTCCCCAATGGGATGATGCTCTCGTCAATCTCGGCAATTCTTTGAAGTCGCTTGGCAGGAGTATTGAAGCGTTGGACTGGTACAAACGAGTACTGGAGCGAACTCCCGAACACTGGAATGCGCTGGTGAACATGGGTGAGGCGTTGGTCATGAGCTCCACCATACGCCATGTCGTTGAAGACGCCAATCGGTATTTCAGGAGAGCTCTTGAGACCCGACCAGATTATCTTCCTACATGGAAGTGGCTCGTGCATACTGAATTGCTGTTAGGGAATGAGGCCCGGGCAGAGAAGGCACTGAAACATATCCTTACAATGGCACCTTCGGATGAATTCGCCCAATATTGGCTCCACCAAATCCACCAAGCTCGAGTTGGCAAGAGGAGTGCTGCGGAATGACCAAGATCTTCCCACCATTCCCCCAAGAAGTAGGGGCGGTTTCATGTGAGGACTTCTATGAGCAGGAATCACTCAACCACAACTTGTATCTGAATCTCTGCCTTGGTGACACCAGTTGTCCTGGCCGAAACAAGGACTGGGCCGACCTGGGTATCGTGTTTCCCATTACAGAGTATCGGAGACCTTATGTGGTGTGGTCGAGACTTATCGAACTCGTCGGCGATTACAAGACGGCCCGCACCATGTACATACTCTCACAGTACCCCATGTCTTCCTTAGACTTCCTGGCAGTTGACCTGACAAAGCCCAGTCTGATGGACTACCGTATGAACTACTCGCCTTACCTGGAGTTTGCAAAGCTATCTCTGATCAAGTCCTTCAGTGTGTTTGACAAAATCGCCACTTTCTTGAACGAATACGAGATGTTGGGGATTCCAGATAGAAGAGTTCGCTATTGGAGACATCCAAATCAGCAGGCTCAGACTGTTTTTGAACACAACAGTAGCCAATTGATGAGAAATAATCCCGACAACATGCCTCTTAAAGCGCTCGAAAGCATTAGCATCGAGCTTCGAGATGAACATCAATTGCTCATTGGTGTACGCAATAGCCTGGTCCACCACTACGTCGTTTTCCATGTGTTTGGTCCATTGGATAGCCACTCCTACCCGCTGAGCGATCCAGAAGAGAGAATAATGAAGGACCTCAGTGGTGAACACAGTCCAGATAACCCCATCCACTACCATGTATTGCTTGACGACTTTCATCTTATGGTTTTGCACGCTCTCAAATTAGCTCGCGTTGCTGTACTCTATACAATACGGTTTGTCCAATCCAAAGAAAACCCAAAGCTCCATGACCTCACAGTAGCTCCAGGACCTGCGGTAAGCGGCATTTTTCGGTGATGATAAGGTGTCAACACATTCGTGAGAACCATTTCGGTCCAGCTGAAATGCCGGCTCGCTTTGCTGGTAGGAGATTGCCCATCGGCTACGCTCAGGACAGGCTTCGCTTCGCTCGCCCGTGCAGTCCGCACGGACTGCGCAATGACAGCTTCGGAGGCGGTTTTCGGTTCGTTCTGGGTACCCTCCTGAACGGTTACGAATTGCCGACACGCTTGGAGCCTGTTTCGGGGGATATGAACGATTGAGGTGGTGACATGACTACGGGTCAATCTAGGCGCTTATCCAGAAAGAAGGTGCTAATCATCGTGCTGATTACGACGCACCTGTTATTCGGTTGTAGCCCTGTTTCACCCACACCGACACCTTCTCCAACATCGGGAGTGTACTATACGGTTCAAGAGGGTGACACAATTTGGGACATAGCGCAACTCTATGGCATACCCCCGAAGGAGATCATTGAAGCTAACAACCTTTCAGGCCCTTCCATTCAAGAAGGTCAACGGTTAATCATACCACGAACGGGTACGCCTGCCCCGTTCATTATGCACCGCGTAGAACCTGGCGAGACGTTAGACTACATAAGTCTACTCTATGGTGTCAGTGTGGACCAAATTGCTGACTACAATGGCTTGAGCGATCCGGGCTCTATTTATCCGGGTCAGCCGCTATATATACCCAAGTAAGCAAGATTACATCTTAAGGTTCCACGTCTTGGCTTACGCACAAAGAGGTTCGATATGTGCTTTCTCTGGAAGGCGAGAAGACTGACGCTGTTACCCGTGCTTGCTGTTGTTTTCCTAGTTGGCTTCTTGCTGTTTCGCCGATTCTTCGTAGAGAGGCAGCCGGCTCAGATTAGTGTCAGTCTGTCGAGGGCTAGCAACGTGATACTCAGTAGCAACCAAGTATCCCAGGTTGCACAATCGCAGGCTGATGCCTGGATTGACTTCAGCTTGGAAGCCAGCGGCCTCACAGAGATGCAAGCCCATTTTGTGCCGGAGGTCGGGGCCGTCGGAGTTACCCTGTCCATAGCCGGGTCCTCAGAGACGCCAATTAGT
>QMZE01000262.1 GCA_003663025.1 Archaeoglobales archaeon | reverse complement strand
TTAGTTGAATCAGTGTTCAGCTCCTTCAAGCAGAGAGTAAAAATCTTCTTTCGTTCCATTCTGCCTGTTTATGTGATACTACAATCATTTGAGGAGGTTATGTTAACGTGTCCACACACAAAACAGTTAAGCTAATATAAGCTTACATCCACCAACTTCAATGATAGGTGAGATCTCAATAATGTTGGGATTGAAGGTTTACACGGATGAAGGGAGATACGTTGGAACTGTTAGGGATATAGTCCTCGATATTGAGAAAAGAAAGATAGAAAGTCTGGCAATTTCAGATTTTAACAAGACTTTGATAGATTCAAAGGCTAAGGGGGTGTTGCTACCTTACAGACTTGTGAAAGCTGTAGGAGATATAGTTATCATAAAGGATGTTTTTAGAAAGGCTGAAAAAAATAAAGATCATTCAGGTGGCGTGTGACAGGTTAGGCAATACATGTGAACTCCCGAGAACTCGTGACATTTCTCACAGAATTCCTTGTATGTGTGACACTTGAAGCACTCCTCTATCGATCCGTTGTATAATACTCCATAAGTCTTACTGAAGTATATCCTCTTCCCCTCTCTTATAGCCATCTCCCTCCACTCATTTAGGACTTCCATGTGATTTGCAATCATGTATTCCTTACTCTCAACACACCTATCCCCCTTTGGCTTCTCCAAGTAATTCCTGATATCCTCAAATCCCCTTCCAGAGTTTGCAAGTATCAGTGGTGTCAATACAACAACCAAGATTGCAATCACAAACAGGACAACGTAACCCTTATGATACATATCACTCCTCCTCCCTTATCGGTGTTCCCCTCATATCATACTTTCTATCTTCAGGCTTCTCACCAAATGATCTCAGAACAATTGCGTTTCCAACCATCTCACATATCCCTCCAATCTCAGCTGGGATCTTCCAGTATTCAAGCATGTGCGGGAACTGTGCCCTGTCAATTGCACAAGGTGTCAGCATTATGTTGACACCATACTTCTTAACTACATACCTCAAAGCCATCATCCTTGGCAAGCAACCCCTAACCCTCAACTCCATCATCTCATCACCAAGGTAAACTCCTCCTGCAGCACAGCAGTAAGTCTTCTCCCTTATCGTGTGTTCTGGCATCTCATAGAAGTGGTTCATGACATTCCTGAGGACAAACCTCTGCTCATCCAACATACCTACACCCCTTGCAAGGTTGCACGGATCGTGTAAAGTTGCCCTCCAATGATCGTTCCTACTCTTGTCCACATCTAACTTCTTGTAGTGTATGAGTGCTGCAACAAATTCCAAAACGTGTATCCATCCACTCTCTCCAGATATAAATTCATCAAGCCTTATTCCCCTCAGCTTATCACTTATCTGTCCAAGATCTGGATCCTCCCAGAACCTCTTCCATTCATCGTGATCTGGTGGCACATTCATTGTGTTTATGAACTGATGCTTGTCCCTCCACATGTGACCACACTCACCACCTATTATGAACTTCACACCCAACCTCTTTGCCTCCTTGTATATCTTTGAGTTCAAGAGCTGTGCTGCCTCGTAACTGTGGAATGTTCCAAAGTTTCCTCCCTCACTTGCATACGTTGACCACGTTACCGTAATCCCATACCTGTTCTCAAGCTCGTTGAACAACACTATATACCCTAGAAATGTATACCAGTGTGGAACTGCAAAGTAGTCTCCAGATGGTGGGACAAAGAGGACATCCGCTCCCTTCTTATTCACCCATGAATACAGATCAAATCCAGTTATATCTTTAAGTTCATCGCAAGCCATCTCAAGGGATCCAACCATACCTCCAGGATAAAGTCCAAGATGGTTGCCAGTTCTTGCTGATGCCTCAATCGATATGCACATGAACCTCTGATGAAGACCAATCCTCTGCAGTATCCTCCTAGCCCACCATATTATTTCAGCGTTGTCAATTCCGTAAGGGCAAAAGAGACCACACCTCCTACATAACGTGCACTGATAGAGGTAGTAATACCACTCCTTTATAACGTTCTCATCTACTGGTCTAGCTCCACCAAACTTACCAAACAACCTCCCAAACTTCGTGAAGTAGTATCTGTAAACTGTCCTAATAACCTCAGCCCTCATTACAGGCATGTTCTTTGGATCTCCAGTTCCAAGGTAGTAGTGACACTTGTCCCCACATGCACCACACCTAACACATATATCCAAGAAGAGCTTGAAAGCCCTGTTCTTATCCAAAGTTTCCCTAAATGCATCAAGAAATATCTCCTTCCAGTTTTCTGGTAACTTCCAATCTTCACTGAAGACATCCCTCTCAACATCTCCAAATGGCATCTTAAAGAAATCTGAGTTTATCTGCTTTGGTAAGGCTATGTAACTTGCAATACCATGCTTAATATCCTCCAACCTTATTGGTTTTATCCAGTCATACCAGTTTGGAAACTTCTGCCTGATTTCAAGCTCTTCAGGAACCTCCACAATCAACCACCCCCAATCTTGTAATCCTTCTCAGCAACCTCATCAAGCTGATCCTTATACATCTCATAGTACGTATCCCAATCAACCTTCTTGGATTTATAAGTTACACCTGCAACTGTAATTCCTTCCCTCACGAGTATTGGCCACTCTGGATTTGGATCCCATGGATTTACATGCCTCTTAACTCTTGTGCTGTTTGCCATGTTTCTCGTTGGGCTGAGGAATATTCCAGCGAAGTGCATGAGCTTACTGAATGGTATGTATGCTATGAGTATGCTTACAAATGTTATGTGAACGTAAAATAGCCAGTGGATGTTTTTAAGGACTTCATAAGGTGGTGGCGTAAACGTTGCAAGTCCCAAGGCCAAAGTCTTAACACTTGGTATGTCTATCTTGAAGAAGTATCTCATGAGTGTTCCCGTTATCAGTATCACTGCAAACAAGAACAGGGCGAAGTGATCTGAGGGTAGTGATATGCACCTCTCCCTAGACATCACAATCCTCCTACCCCAAAGGAATGCAAG
>QMZE01000261.1 GCA_003663025.1 Archaeoglobales archaeon | reverse complement strand
TGTTTCTGATTTCTTTGTTTAATTCTTCTGGTGAGAGCCATCTCACGACTTCCTTTTCAGGTTTTCTTGCCATGTAGTAATTTGTGATCTAATAGTTAATAAAGTTTTGTCTTAGACTATAATATCTCAATAAGGTTGTTTTTCTGACACATCTATAATCTATAAAGAATAATAGTTACTTAATTATTTATGTTGCTTGATGCTTATTCGGACATATCCTCATTAGACAAAACTTAAATATATTTGATGCACAGGGTCTGTGATGATTACCGCAAAGTCAATTGCAAAAAAGATTGTGACACTCTCGGATGGAACAATAATTGGAGAGTTATACAATGTTCTTGTAGATTTCAAGACTGGTTCTCTACTGAGTCTCCTTGTAAAGCCTTCAAAGAACGTCGATTATTTTGAAATTCAAGACGATCTCTACGTAATCCCATTCGACCTTGTGAAGGCAATAAGCGACTACATAGTTGTTGACAGAAGGAGATGATAATACCACCTCTACTCCTACCTTTCTTCATACTCCTGATCCTCATACCATTCTCCTTCATATTTGCCCTTGCAACTCCCACAGTCTTTCAGATTACATTCAACTTGGATTACAGATCTGCATTCCTCCTCTTCCTCCTGATAGTCTTTGGGAGTTTTGTAAACATTCCACTATACAAAAAGGAGGGAAGGGTTGTCGTTGGTAGTTACAGTTTCTTTGGTGTCATATACTACATAGAGAGGAGGAGGGATATAGTTCTAGCTGTGAACTTGGGTGGTTGTGTAATACCATCAATCCTCGCCTTGAGATTGCTACTTGAGATTCCCATAAAACCTTTCCTTGTTTCTTTCTTAATATGCACAGCTGTGATATACTACTTTGCAAAACCAATTCCAAACGTTGGAATTGCAGTTCCAATGTTTGTTCCTCCAATATTTTCAGCCATATCGAGCTACATCGTCGTTCAAACTTTCAACATACCCATAACCATGCTTCCAAAGATTGCATTCTCATCGGGTGTTCTGTCTGCACTCTTTGGAGCTGACATACTTCATCTCAAGGATATAGAGATGATAGGTAGTGGGATTGTGAGCATAGGTGGAGCTGGAACATTTGATGGAATATTTTTAACTGGTGTATTTTCAGTCGTGTTCTCAATGTTGCTCATAATCTGAAAGGTTTCAAATCATCCAAACTCTCCCTCAACCATTTAACAAATCTTAGAAAGAGTAAAAATGCTCCTAAAAGACTTTCAACCGAACCATTATTCCAAACCTCAAATATGAGATCTCCCTCATCATCCAAACCAATCGAAACCCTAAACTTTGTTGGAATCTTCAGTATCTCTTCAATTATCCTTGTATCTTTAACAAAACTTTTGAATTCGTATATTATACCAAGAGATCTGATAAAATTTGAATCCTCATAAAATAAAAACTCGTATAGATGATCGTCAATTCTGAGTGGTATGACAATCCCCCTCTCATCGGGGAGGCATTTGAATCCTCTCTCACTTAACACCCTCTCAACCTCGGTCAGAATATCCATGAATAAGATTTGCTCTCAGGTTTAATAACTTTCGAAAAGACCTTTAACAGATTAAAAATTCAAGTTTTATGGAAAGTGGTTACAGGAAGATCGAGTGGGCAGAGAGGAACATGAAGACCTTGGGAAGGATAAGGGAGGAGTTTAGGAGGGAAAAGCCACTTGAAGGTTACAGGATAGGTATGGCACTTCACGTTGAAGCAAAGACTGCTGTGTTGGTTAAAACCTTAATTGAAGGCGGTGCAGATGTTGCTATAACAGGTTGCAATCCCTTAAGCACTCAGGACGATGTAGCCAATGCTCTGAGGGATATGGGTATAAAATGCTTTGCAAGAAGGGGGATGAGTAAGGAGGAGTATTATGAAGCTTTGAACAGAGTTGTTGATTTTAAGCCAGACGTTATCGTTGATGATGGTGCAGATCTAATATTTTTACTTCATGGGGAAAGGTTGGACTGTGATGTCCTGGGTGCGAGTGAAGAAACTACAACTGGCGTAATGAGGTTGAAGGCTATGGAGAGGGAGGGAGTTCTCAGATTTCCAGTTATAGCTGTAAACGATGCATACACAAAGTTTCTGTTTGACAACAGGTATGGAACTGGTCAGTCAACTTGGGATGGTATCTTCAGGGCTACAAACATGCTGATAGCTGGTAAGAACGTTGTCATCGCTGGATACGGATGGTGTGGAAGGGGGATAGCTTTGAGGGCTAAGGGATTGGGGGCAAACGTGATAGTTACGGAGGTTGATGAAATTAGGGCTTTAGAGGCTGTTATGGATGGATTCAAGGTTATGCCTATGAGAGATGCCTGCAAGTTTGGAGACATATTTATAACTGCAACTGGAAACGTTAACGTGATAAGGGGGGAGCACTTCAAGTTGATGAAGGATGGTGCAATACTTGCAAATGCTGGTCACTTCAACGTTGAGATTTCGATACCCGATCTTGAATCTATGAGCGTATCAAAGAGGGAGATAAGGAGATATATGACTGAATACGATCTTGGTGACAAGAAAATTTACTTGATTGCTGAAGGTAGGCTTGTGAATCTTGTCGTTGGAGATGGTCATCCAATTGAAGTTATGGATATGAGCTTCTCGGATCAGGCTTTGGCAATAAGATACATAGTTGAGAATCATGAGAAGCTTGAGAATAGGGTTTACAGGTTGCCTGAAGAGTTGGACAGGAAAGTTGCAAGGTTGAAGCTTGAGGTAATGGGTGTTGAGATAGACGAGCTTACGGAGGAACAGGTTGCTTATCTTAGTGATTGGAGACATGGGACGTAGATGCTTTTTTTAAAAATTAGCATATCCAAACGACCGGTGCTGACCCTTTAACAGAAAAAAATAATATAGTATAGTTATAAAGCATTAGATATGGATTTAAGGGAAAAATTAGAGGAATTAGAGGAGATAGCGTTAGAATCTGGATTATTTAAGAGGTA
>QMZE01000260.1 GCA_003663025.1 Archaeoglobales archaeon | reverse complement strand
CTTCGCAAGGGAGAAGGCTTCTGGTGGACACGTGTTCGAGGGAGAATCTTCTATTCTGGCCTTGGGAAGGTCTGTCTTCGTCTCCGGGTCCTTCCCGGACGCCCGGTCCGAATTCCCCTTCCGAAGAAGCTCTCCGAATTCAGGGCCCTCCTTCACGCCTCTTTCTTCGTGAAAGAGAGGACCATTTCCCGAAGCTCTCTCCAGAAATTGACGGGGAAGAGCAAGACTACGCTTCGTCGCTGGGAGAAACTAACCGGAGTGAAAATTCAACCCAACCTCGGTTATTCGCCTAAACCTCTTTCGAAGGAGAAATCTTCGGTTTCCCGGTGTATAGGCTATGACGAGAAAGGACAACCTTTCTTCGAGGTTTCTCTGAACGGGAGACCTCATTTGGCGTGGCAAATCTCCAACTCTTACGTGGTGGAGTCCGAACGGCTCGAACGGGCTCCTTGGGGCCTTTCTCGGAAGGTGCGAAAGAAGCTTCGTCCTCTTTTTGGTGGAGAGGGGGAACGGCTCTTTCGCTTGTACTTCCAAGACCCAAGGAAAGCTCTCTCCTATGTTCGACGGACAGGACAAGCTGTCTATCTTGACAGTCGAAGAACGATCCCCAGACCTCTGGGCTGGGATATCCGTGAATTTCGCCTCTGGCATTACCTTTCGAGGTAGTGGCAATTTTTGTTACCCAATATAGAGGTGGAGGTTTGAATGTACGTCCTGGTACGAGAACATAACTCCCGATGTAGCCTCTTTCTTGCTGAAACTTTCAGACAGAACGGGAAAGTGAAACAGAGAAAGATCTACTTGGGAACTCTTCCCAAAGATGTAGTGCCCACGGCGAAGAGGGCCCTACTTGAAGGTTTGGGCACTACATTGGACAGTTGGAGAGCATACGCCCTCTGGTACTGGGGTAGGGCCCTCGGAGAGGCGAAGAGAAGAGGAGATGTTGAAAGATTTAGCTATGCTAAGAAGTTTCTCAAATGGCTTCTAAGGAGGTGTTCCAAATGAACCGTAAGCTTGTTGTGAAGCGACCAATTACCGTTGAGTCCTTCAAGATTGAGAAGGTCCGGTCCAAGGAAGGCGGGGTTGTGGAACCCTTCGAGGGGATGTACGCCCTGCGGCAGGAAGATATCGTCGAAGTAACGGCTTCGAGAGCTAAGCAGTTGTTAACGACCTCTCCTGAAACCTTCTCTCTCAAGGGGAGAGAAGAGATTTGGGAATTTCTTGATGAGACCCTCGTGGAGGACGAGACGGGAGAAATTGAGCTTTCTGAGCTTTGGAAGGCTTATCAAGACTGGGCTCAGAAACAGGGAAAGCCTCCGATGTCTAAGGAGGACTTCCAAAGAGAGATTGAGGGGCTTTTTGAGGTCGTTCAAAGCGAAGGCAAAACCTATTTGAGAGGTCTTCGGTTCAAAGGGGAGAAATGAAGCGTTTGGCTCATGCAATTGAGAAGCTTAGAACCCTAACGAGGGTCAAGCGAGAGGTCGCCTCCGGGGGCGTCAAACGCTATGCCTACAAGGGCTTCTGGCCTTTGTGCGAGAGTGTGAATTGTCCCTACTGGAAGGAGGGAAAGTGTCTTCTACTCTTCTCGAAAGAGGTTGTAAAAGGGAGCTTCGGCGAGAAGGTCTCCGAGGAGGAGAAGACCTTGGCACGGAAGTTTTTGGAGGCAATTGACGGTTGTCTTTTGGACCAGCTATAGTTTCCCAAACGGCTCAAAAGGCGGTTTTGGGGCTGGCGTTGCTGGAAATTAGAAAGAAGCAGGAAAGCTCTTTCATAGAGGGTCTCCCAAAAAGGTTGTGGAAGATTTTCCACAACCTTTAGAACAGGGCAGAGCCCGAGACCTTGCGGCCTCCAAAGTGGGTTCTCGGATAGATATGACGAAGGCCCGATCCTGCAATCGGGCCCGTCTGGAAGAGAGAACTTCCACAGAGGAGGTTCTAAGCCTAAGATAAGCTTTTTCCTGTTCGAAAGCAAGAGAAAGATTTTAGGGCTGGCTACAAAATCTTTCTGTCTAAGCTGTCCAAAGACGAAAAGCCTCTCTTCTCCTGTTCTCGAATAGTTTGAGACGATTTCGAAGGGCACAAACGAGAGTTTTCCAAACGATTCCAAAGCATTCTAACATGGTGTCCGAAATTGTCCAACACAAACGAGGGGTTCTGTGCTGTCTGGGCCTCAAATTCTTTGCGATTACCCCGAGCTTCGAAAACACCTCCTGAGCACGGTTTCTCCTCGAAGAAGTGTTTTGATATGGGTTGAGAGAAGAAAAGCGACGCACGGGCCGTTTCTGAGGCTCTGGGAGGACTTTCTGAGCCTTCCGAAGACGAAACAGGAACCTTCGACCTCTTTCGAGAAGAAGGCCCCATTTTGTTTAAGACCTTGGGGAAGAAGAAGAAAAAGGCTTAGTTTACATAAAACTGTTTATCGGAAGCGAAATCTTGAAAATTACACTTCTTGGTGGGGTTCTAAGACTTAACTCGAAACAGCTCTTGATTTAGGAATGACGATTTCTTAAATTAGAGAGGAGGTGAAGATTATGCGTCTTCCGAGGAAAAAGCTAAGTCGCAAACTCAAGAGAGCAATCAGGTCTTCAAACGAAGACCTCTACAGGATAGCTATAGAAGCTGGGATGCATCCCTCGACGCTCTCGCGGTTTCTCAATGATGCCCGAGGAGTCAAGGAAGGGGATGAAAGGGTGTTGAAGCTTGCGGAGAGGTTCGGAATTTCACCGGAAGAGGCGTTTGAGGAGTAGAAAACAAGAGGGCCCTTCGACTACTCGAAGGGCCCTCGGAAGGAGACCCTTGCCAGGGCTCCGCTCCAAACCTCCCACAATAAAGATAATCAACTTGGAGCGGAGACGCAAGGGCCTCCTTCCACCATTTCCGGAAGGAGGCTTAATTGTTAGTCAAAAGCTACACAAATCTAAATCAAGGGGTTTTGAGAAGGAGAGAAGTTAGAGCTTATCGGCTCTGGTTACTACTCAGAAGT
>QMZE01000259.1 GCA_003663025.1 Archaeoglobales archaeon | reverse complement strand
GTGGATGGATAATTCTTAATAAAGATGAAATTATTAAAATAATAAGAGGTGAAAAGAAGAATGGAAGAGGTTCAGATTCCTGAAAAAGATAAGCCTTTCATATTGGCTATTATATCCGTAGGTGTTACAATTCTTAACATCTGTGTTGTGGCCTATGGAGCTGTAACAGGTAATCAACAAATGGTTGATTCAGGAATTGAGATGCTTAAGTTCACATTTCCTTTGACAACTATGGCTTGGACTTTCTACTTCAAGGCTAGGAGTTAAGAGGTCAAGATTTAATGGATTGACTATTGAGGTTAATAGCCTATTTAGCCTATTTCTTTTTCAAGTTATTTGTATTCTTTAAAGAAATAGTTAAGAGACTAAAGAGTTAGTCCCAATACCAAAGAGCCACTATTATAAGAAAGAGACCAATCATTACCCAGGAAAAGAACATTACATAGGCCTCGGTATTATACATATACCAGAAAGGAAGAACTTCAATAACTTTCTTATCTTGCCAAATATAAGGTGCACATATCAAGTCAATTTGCCAGAGACCTATCCAAAAGAGAGAAAGGCCAAGAAGAAGAGCTGTCAATTGAAGAGTGTATCTCTTTAAGTATTTTAAGACTCTCAATACTTTACTTCTCATCTTTCTTACCTCTTTCTATTTCAAAATTTTCCACCATTTTAATTTTCTTAGAGTGTAACTCTTCTACTAAGTCGTACTTCCTTAAAATCCTGATAACAAAAGAAGCTTGATGTTCTATCTCCTTTTCCGAGAAACCCTGATCTGGAAGAGTATACAATCTTCCATCGTCTTTCTTAAGAACTATAATTGGTTTCTTCTCATACTGAATAAGAAAGAAGGCAGGAGTTTCTAAAATAGTAACTGGTCTTGTTAATCTTAGAAGAGTATAGAATCTCTGTAAGGTCTCTTTTGTCAGACACTCTACTTTTATTCTCTTATAACTAAAGACTTGAGCTGTAGAACCGTGGTACTGAATTGGAGTTACTTCTTTAAACATCTTTCTTCTCTCTCATTGAGAGTTTCTTATAGAGAACAAAAGAATAGAAGGGAACTACCAGATAGTAGTAGGGACCAGATAGTCCCATAGGATCTATTTCCCTCCTCCTAAGGGCAGGGGCACCAGATAGTACGACCTGCCTCTTTTATCACTCATTCCTCTTAGCCTCAATTACTTTCTTTAATCCTTCTTCAAGAGAGACTCTTGGTCTCCATCCTAGTTTATAGATATTCTCTAAGTCTTCCTTTATTTCCCTTCTGTCCCACTCTCTTATTTCCTTACTAGGATAGACTTTAGGCTCTCGATTATTCATTATCTTCCCTATCATCTTAGCTAGTTCAATAATCGTATATTGATTCCCAGTCCCTATTTCATAAATTACTCCTGGCTCTCCTTTTCTACCTACTAGCCAAAGAGCTCTAATTATGTCATCAATATACACAAAGTCTCTTAAGTCAAATCCTGTTCCTCTTATGAAAATAGCATGTTGATTTCTCTTAAGTTTCTCTATGAAGTCAGGAATAACAAATCCTAATTTCTGTGTAGGTCCATAGACATTCCAGAATCTAGTTATACTTGCATTAAGTCCTTCCTTCTTGACATAGTGAAGAACATACTTTTCTGCAGTTCTCTTTGAAATAGCATAACAGGAATAAGGAGCATACTTAACTGCAGCAGAAGAAGTGAAGACCATTCTAGAGTTATTTCTCAGGCAAGCATGTATGACATTCATAGTTCCTTCTACATTTATTCTCATATCCCATCTAGGATTCTTCTCTGCTAGTCCTGGATTAGGATTAGCAGCTAAGTGAAAGACTAACTTACTTCTCTTCACAACATCCTCTACCTGATAGGGATCAGTTACATCACAGAAGGTAAAATACTCTTTAAGTTCTTCGATTCTTGGCTCTCTAATATCAGCTATAACTATCTTATACTTCTTCTCCAGAAGGAACTTAGATAATTCTGTACCTATAAAACCTGATCCACCAGTTATTGTAATTCTCATTAAATTCTCCTCCAACACCTCTTAAAGATACTTACTACTTCTTTAGCATCTTCCTCTGTCAAGTTATTATGGATAGGTAAGCTTATTATTCTTTTGTATAGGAACTCAGCAGCAGGAAACTCTTTCATAGTTAAGTTCCTGTAAGGTTTCTGTAGATGAACTGGCTTCCAAGTAACTTTTACTTGTACACCTTCACTTAACATTCTTGCACATAACTTATCCCTTTTCTTAGGCTTAACAAGAATACCAAATAAGAAGTATGGGTGCTTAACTCCTTTAGGGACTCTCTGAAAGCTTCCATACTTAGAAAGTTCCTCTTTGTAGATCTTAGCTATCTCCTGTCTCTTCCTCAGGAACTTAGGTAACTTCTTTAACTGTACTAATCCTAGAGCAGCTTGTAACTCTGTCATTCTAAAGTTAAGTCCTACTCTTACATGCTCATATTCCCATGGTTTCTTAGTAGGTGGATATCCTTGATTCACTATACTCTTCATAATTTGATAAAGTTCCTTATTATTAGTAGTAATTACTCCTCCTTCTCCAGAAGTAATTATCTTAGCCGAGTGTAGTGAGAAAGTAGTAACATCTGCAATACTCCCTATCTTCCTTCCATGATAAATTCCTCCTAGTCCCTCTGCAGCATCTTCTAGAACAAAGCAGTCTAGTTTCTTAATAGTATCATAGTCACAAGGAAGACCTCCAACATCTACAGGGATTAAGACATCTACTTTTCTTTTGATCTTCTCAGCATCTATATTCCAAGTATCCCACTTGGCATCCTGTAACTCTAGTGGTAATCTAAGAACGTTAACTACATTAGCAGTAGCTATGAAAGTAAAAGTAGGAACTATGACTGTGAAGGAAGTCCATTTCTCTCTCAAAGCTAGTAAGGCACAGAGAAGAGCAGAAGTTCCATTATTCACTCCTATAGCATACCTAGCTTCTACAGTCCTTGCAAACTCTCTTTC
>QMZE01000258.1 GCA_003663025.1 Archaeoglobales archaeon | reverse complement strand
CTTCTCATCACCACTCACGTAAACAATCTCAATATCATCGATCCCCTTTGATTTTGGTGCAGTTCTTGCTGAAATTGACATTAAGAGTGCCGAAATTCTTACAGATTCAAATCTAAAATCCTCCTCTCTCTCTACCATGGAAACAAATTTTGCAAACTGCTAAAAATATTTACTCGTATCTCAAAGCCTGAATTGGTTCCAAACGTGAAGCCTTCCATGCTGGATACATTGCACTGATCAGGGATGTTGAGATTCCAAAAGTAACACCAAGAACCACGTAAAGGAATGAGGAAGTTTGAAAGACATACTTTGCAGTTTTCAATACCAACATGTCTATTGCGTAACCCCCAACAAAGCTCAAGATTCCCCCAATAGAGCTACCAATCAACCCAAGTATCAAAGCCTCAACTAGGAAAAGTTTTAGTATAGTCTCCCTGTAAGCTCCAATTGCCCTCATTATACCAATCTCCCTAGTCCTCTCAATAGTTGACATAAGCATTATGTTCAGAATACTCACACCAGCAACCAATAGTGAAACTCCAGCGATGGCCATCAGAAATAGTGTAACCTGCCAGAATGCCCTGTTTATTATCTCAATGATTGTCCTCATTTTAAATACTGAAACCTTCTCCTCCCTCCTGTTTATAACATCTTCAATCAATCCTTCAAATCTGTCAACATCCTCCATCCTCTCAACCTTAACTATCACCATCTTGAATTCACTTTCAAATATCTCGTCAAAATCCCTCAAAGGCAAAACTATGGAGTTTGGGCTTACGTCGTATCTGGCTTCAGACTTAATTATACCTCCGACCCTAAACTCCCTTCCCTCCACAGATACCTTCTTCCCAACCTTGAGATCAAAGAATTCTGCAACCCTCTCCCCAATCAGACATCCCTTGTAGCTACCAGATTCAAGCTTAAATATCTCCCTCGCATCCCTAAGATCCATACCGTAAACTGTCATATAAGTTCTTTTGTCTCTGCAAGATATCAGTGTAGATTCACTCTTTATTGGAATGACAACCTCAGCATAGGGAAAGCCCTCCAACTTTTCAATCGTCCTCCTATCTATCGATGTAAATCCCTTCATGTAGTTTGGTGTAACTATGATCTCGTTTGCAACATCCTTGAAGTTTTCAAGTATGACAGCCTTCAAGCTTTCACCAAATATTCCAATTGAGCTTATAGCCATAACTCCTATTACAATCCCAACAGCAGCCAAAAAACTCCTAATCTTTGTCCTCTTTAGATTTCGAACTGCCAGCTCTACGAGCATACCTGAACCCCAAGAGTATCAGAACTACAACACCAATCAAAACTGCAATTGGTATGATGTAATCCCTACTCTCCTCACTCTTTAAAACGAGTTGAACACTTAAGATTTTTTCAATCTCAAACACCTCACCAAGTTCATTGTTCCACTTCACCTTAAGCCTTACAAAGCTTGCATTACTAAATGTGAACTCAAAAGAATCGAAGTCTGAAGGTTCAAGACTGTCTATGTAGTAGTTTTTGATTGTCCCATCAGCCTCGGCAATCACGTATATGTTGTAAACCTTTGTCCTTCCATTGTTGCATACATCACCACCAACCTCAACCTCAACACCACCCCTCACATCGACACCACTGAACTGTAAAGCATACTCATCCAAGAAAAGTATAGAAGTCTGAGAATTCAGAATGTATGGATTGTTGAACTCGTCGAAGTATTTGACCGTAACGTTGACAAACCTTAATCCACTCTCATTTGAAGAAAACTTCAGATCAAAACACCTAGATTCACCCGAATTTAGGTATGGTATCGTTACGATTGATGGTTCAGCGTTTGATTTTACAGTGACGTTGTATATCAAATCTGTCCTGAGGTTCGATATTTCAACTGGTATATATACGACGTCTCCAATGAGGGAAATTGAATACCTTGGAGTCAAGTTCAATATGACACCCCTACTCTCCCTGTAAGTTACATCTACACTTTGAATTACGGTGTGACTGTTTCTACCGTTGTAAAAAGATATTTCAAATCTCAGTGGTTTCTCCTCTGGTATGAATTTGAACGAACCTTCCATACCGTATATGGTCTGAGGATCGGATTGGAAGAGTGGTTTTACAATGACGTTCGATATCTCAAATGGGGAGACAACCTTGAAACTTAAAGTGTTAACCTCGTTTAAATAGAGTGTAGTCTTGTTGAGTATAATCCTTGGCATGTCTCCAACGACAACGACATTAAAAGTTTGCTTTATTGTTCCATTTAATGTGTTTATATAAACATTCACTGTATGTATGCCTGGCTTTCCAGCCTTCAAGTTGAATGGTAACTCGTAACTCGATACCCAACCAACACCAGAGATCGATTTTGGCATTACATCGACATCATTTGAAAAGCTGAAGCTACTCACATAAGTCTCCCTTGGAAATGTGATCTTGAGCTTGCAGTCAGCAACATCGTTTGGGAAGAGTGTGCTTGGGGTGCATTCTATTGTTATCTGAGCTTGAGCTATTGCAATTAAAGATATCAACGCCAACATCTTTAGCATGGGGGCAATACATCGCATGATTTTTAAATGTTCTCAGCCAACATTAAGAAATGTTCGTGGATCCTCGTATCTTCGGTTAACTCTGGATGAAATGCAAAACCCAAGATGTTTTTCTGCTGGACTGCAACGATGTAATCTTCAAACCTTGCAAGGACTTCAACATCATCTCCAACCCTCGTTATGGCTGGAGCCCTTATGAATACAGCTGGGAACTCACCGATCTTCTTCACATTCAAAATTACTTCAAAGCTCTCCCTCTGTCTTCCAAATGCATTCCTCTTTATCCAAACATCAAGCAAACCCAAGAGTTTTGTCCTCGTCCTCTCAACCTGTTCATCTCCATGCTTTGCAAGTAATATTAGTCCAGCACATGTCCCCATTATTGGTTTACCTTGCTCAGCCAACTCCACTATCTCACTCGCAATGGAATCCCTAAATATAAGTCTGCTTAT
>QMZE01000257.1 GCA_003663025.1 Archaeoglobales archaeon | reverse complement strand
GTCCATGTTGCTTCCGGAAGCTTAATTAACTGTTCGCCTTCAGTAATGAAGGTGGCTCTTAAACTCCAGTCTGTATCCGTGAAGCGCTGATAAACCTTAATCATGACTGCATAGACGAGGCTGTTGTAGCCTGGACAGTTCCAGGTTGCATTCTGTAAGCCTTCTGCATCGTCTGAGCGTGTTACGATTGCGACTGGCTCTCCATTTGTAAGCTCGTCTAATGCGCCATTCTGATGGACAATCCAGACTCTAACTCCATAACTTGATGGTTGCGGCCCAGAGGCGCTTGAAACTTCATCTGTTATGGTTGAGGTTGATGCCGTGTCTGCAAGCCGATAGCCCAAGATTCCGGCTGTTTCCACTGTGTCGGCTCTGAAATACCATCTTGCAGTTTTTCCTTCGCCTTCAATCCAGATTGTTTGTGGATTGGTGAAGCCTAAGGTTACGGTTGTGCTTGAGCCAGCTTTTATGGCTGTTAAGGTTTCATTCTGGAATACTCCGTCTCCGCTACACGCTTGCCATTCGCTGAAGCTTGTATAGAAGCTGTCCTTGGTGAAGTAGTTTCCGCCAATCTGCACAGTCTTAACGTCTGCATCATAAATGTAGACGGTTTTTTCTGTTTCTGCAAGGTTAAGCTTGACGGATTGGGAGTTTGCTGAAAGGATGGCTATGTTGGTGTCGGGGCTTGCAAATCCAATCTTGCTGATTGATTCTCCAGAGCCTATAAGCAGATTATTAAATGAAACTTTGGATGCTTGCCATTTGTTCCATTCAAAGCTTGTGAAGTAAGCCCAGTCGCTAAATGAAACTTTGGTGTTGTAGGCTGGAAGCTTGAAGGTTACCTGCGGGCTCCATTTGAATGTTGGAGTTGATGTGGATTTGACGTTTAGGCTGAAAAAGAGAGTCAGAAGTAGGAAAACGGTTAGGTAGATTAGGGGTTGGCGTGGTGGCTTCAAGGCTTTTCAGCCTCTGTTTATGGAATCCAGCTTGTTCCATTCCAGCAAAGATGGAATTGAATGTTTGAGCCTTCGACAATTTTGATTCCTTGAGAGCATGTTCTGGTGTTAATGTTGACTCCTTGAATGTAGTTTGTTTGTGAGCCGTCAATGTATAAAGCCCAATTTGATTGGACGTCGGAGATTACACAGTTAGAAATTGAAATGTCCGTTGCGTTGGTTATTCTTAATCCTTGATAGTTACTTACGCCTGAAATAATTATGTTTGTTATAGTAGCATTTGAGGAGGGATATGAATAGGTGTTGTATCCTTCTATCCATATTCCGTTTGATAAACAATTGTGGATTTCAAGATTTACTATTTGAATGTTAGAGCTGTCGGTGATTAGCATGCCATAGTTGAGTTTGTTTCCACCGTAAATTTTGCAATTGGAAACTGAAATTTTCCCATTTTTATTGTTGAATATGTCAATGCCTGCATTTCCCGTAGTCGACGTTACAGAATAGTTATAGACTATTCCGTCAATCAATATCTCGGAATTGTCCTTATCAATGTAGATTGCGTCGCCATTTCTGCAATTCTCAATGTAAACATCTTCAATCCATACTTTTTCACAGTTTATTATTACAATGGCATCTGTGGGAGTCCCAGCCTCAACTCCAATAATTCTTCCTCCAGTAATCTTGATGTGATGTTTGTTTTCTGCAACAATAACCGAAAAGTATACAGGGCCTTCAGGCAATGTCTTTGAGTTTGCAGTATTCTCAGAATAAAGAGTTGCAGACGGACTCATTATTATCTCTACGAAATTATTTGAAATTTCAATGTAACTTGAAAGAGAATATGTTCCTTCAGCTATGTATATTGTGCCTCCATTTGTGAGAGAGTTGATTGCAGATTGTATAACTGATATTGCATTTGTTCCGCTATATTCTATTTCTCCGGTTGTTCCATTCTTGGCGTAGATGGTGTCGCCAACCTTGAAGATTATGTAGCTTGCTGTTTCCGTGAAGCTTGCTGGCTGTATAGTTATTGTCTGGCCTGAAGATTGGCTTAGAACATAGCTTGTTGCTCCAATAGAGATTAAAGCTACAAGCAATACAGTTGTCAAGTAGGTTTTAAGGCTTACACTCCTAATTTTTGCCAGTTTCACTTCTGTTTTTTACCTTCCCTCCCTCAACACGGAGGGAATCCGATAACACAACATTGCCATTTGGCAACTCATAAATCAAACAGTAAACGCCAAATCGTTCAAAATAATGAACATCCAAAAACCTTATAAAATCTACTTTAGAGCCATGCCTCAACTTGGCTTTAGCGCCTGCAATACGCAAAAGCTCATTCAACGGAATAGGCTTGTCAGTGTAGATTATTAGGGCTCCAACGTTTAGCCTGCTCATTCCACTCTTCTTCCTCCGAGATACTCAACTATGAATACCATGAAGATGAAGGCTGAGAATGCATCTGCTATTTGACAGATTATCGTTGGGGCGCCCATCATGCCAAGCATGGTTCCGAATCCACCAACAACGATTTTTGCTGGAGTCCAAAATGTAGTGATTGCAGCAATTATTAATAATGCAATACCTGCGGTTCCATAGCCAACTATAACGGCTATTGCGCCTCCAGTAGCATATACGGTTGGGGCAATAACATTTTCAAAGCTTGATGGGAGACTGAATTGGCTCTTAATGTCAAGTGGGGAAGCGTATGGAACGGAGACTTGGAATACGCCTATGTAGCTGATTAGGGCTATTGCAACGTTTATGCAGATGTATCCAAGCATGAGGTCCTTAACGTTCAATCCATCTCCTCCTTCCCTTAGCAATTGCATACGCTATAATCAGGGAAACTATTACGGATAATATAGCCCAACTCATGCTGAACCATCCGAGGCCAATCAGAATTCCAGCCGTTATTACTCCTAACAGCAGGGCGAAGGCTGAATCCTTGAAGCTTCCAAGCACTATCATGGCGAAGATTATGAATGTGCTGATTAGGTTGCTTGGCGTAATGGGCCAGTCTGCAACCCATCCGAAAACCGTGT
>QMZE01000256.1 GCA_003663025.1 Archaeoglobales archaeon | reverse complement strand
TTATCCACCAAAAGCTTTGGAACATTCCTTTCTTCTCTTGGCATTATGTATCTTGAAAACATCAAGAGTAAGATTGCAGCTATTATCCCCCAGATGAAGTCCTGAGGTCTAATAACTATTATGTAACCCATGAGCATAAATATCAGCATGAAGAGGAGCATGTTCCTAGCTTGAGCCTTCTTCATAGCCTCCTCCTTATACCTCTCAATTATCTTCCTCCCCTCCCCAGCTGGAACAGTCTTTATTATTGGTTGATTTGGATCCTTTGGATTGGGAAATACGAGTATGTCTTCAAGCTCCTCCTTTGGTAAAAGCTCAGCCATAGCCTTTGCAAGCATAGACTTACCTGTCCCAGGCGAACCTATCAACATGACATGTCTCTTTTGAACCGCAGCCTTCTTGATAGCCTCAACTGCATGATCCTGCCCAATAACCTGATCTATCAACCTTTCAGGAACCTCAATTTCTGCAGTGGTCTCAAACTTTAGACCACCTACAAGTTCATCTGTCTCATCCACAAGCTTCTGCATCTCAATCTTAAGTATTCTACGATACTTATATACGTTGTGTCACAGAAAGATTTAAGGTATGTAGAATAGATATAAAATAAATCTCATTCTAAGAGGTGATGGACATGGAGATAGTCTTGACAGCTCCAGCAACTGAGATGAGCAATCATCACGGTAAAGAGTTTTTGGGATTTGGAACCTGCTCACCTCCAACCGTAGCTCCATCTTGGTTCATAAAGATGTTCTTCTATCCAAAGGTTAGGTGTAAGAACGGTGAGGTAACTCAAGCTCCTTACGGTTTAAGGAAGGTCGAGGCTCTTTTGATTGATGCTGGATTTGATGTATTGACAGTCCATCCATACGATATCGAAGATCACTTGAAGGATGTGAAGGTTGTTGGGATATCTGTGATGGATCCTCTGGGATTTGGACCTGTAAGTGTAACGTTTTCTGCAATGCTCGATGGAGAACCATCCACAAGGACGGAGTTTTTAAATTTGATGGAGAAGATTGAACCATACGATGTTAAGGTAATTGTTGGAGGAGCTGGAGCTTGGCAGTTTGAGTGGGATGAGTATTGGAAGGAAAAGATAGACTGTATAGTTATTGGAGAGGGGGAGGGTGTAGTTGTCGATGTGTTCAGGAAGGCTTTGAGGGGTGAGAGACTCCCAAAGGTTGTCTTTGGAAAGCCAGTGAGTGTTGATAAGATTCCTACAATAAAGAAGCCTTCGATAAATGGATTGATTGAGATTTCAAGAGGGTGTGGTAGGGGTTGCAAGTTCTGCAGTGAAACTCTCAAGGTCAGGAGGGACATACCAATTGACAAGATAGTTGAGGAGGCTAGGGTTTGTGTTGGGGAAACGAGGAGTGTCATACTTCATTCTGAAGATGTCCTGATGTATGGATGTAAAGATCCAAAGTTTGTTCCAAATGAGGAGAAGGTTTTGAATTTGTTTAGGGCTGTCAAAGAAGTTTCTGGATACATTGGAGTGAGTCACTGTTCATTAGCAGCAGTTGTTGCAAAGCCTTCGATAGTTGAAGGTATAAGTGAGATTGTTGGAGTTGGTGAGAGGGTTGGCATGTTTGGGGTTCAGACTGGACTTGAGACTGGGAGTGAGAGGTTGATGGAGAGACACATGCACGGGAAGTGTTTACCGTTTCATCCAAGGGAGTGGTGCGATGTTGTTGAATCTTCTTTTTCAATCATGCACGATAACAGATGGATTCCAGCAGCAACTCTAATAATTGGATTACCTGGGGAGACTGAGGATGACGTAATTAAGACGATTGAACTAGTTGAAAGGTTGAGGGATTACTGCTCACTCATAGTTCCACTCATATTCATTCCAATGGAGGTTTGTGCCTTAAGGAGGGAGAGGTTATTTACAAGGGAAAATCTAAAAGATTATCACTATGAACTCATGGCTGTTTGCATGGATCACAACGTTCACTGGATAGACAAGTTAATTAAGGAATATTTTAAGGGTTACAAGAATCTACCAATCAAGTTTGGATACTGGATATTCTCAAGGTGGGTTAAGAAGAATTGGGGGAAGATGAAAAAGGATCTTAAGCTTACGGTGAGAAGTTTAATTGAGAGGTGATGGTATGATAGAGGAGGTTGGATACTTCCTGGGAAAGCTTGTCAGATCTGGTGAGGGTTTGGAGGGTTTGAAGAGGGGGTTTGAGAGATTTTTTGAGGAGCTTAAGGAGTTTCAGGATTTTGAATTTTCTGCTGAATTTGTTGGAGATAAGCTTGTTACAAGGAGTAGATGTCCAATTCATAGGTATTTTAGGGTATGGTGTGATAGATTCTGTTTGAGATTTGCAGAGGGTTTTGCAAGAGCTTACGGGGCTAGGGTTAAGAGGGTTGAGAGACAACCTGACAACGATTACTGTGTATTTGAGTTTGAGGTTTAGTCCTTACACTCTTTATAAAATTGTCTGCCTAACTATTCGAGCTTGTCAACTTAGCAAATTTCTCAACTAAAATTTCTTAACTATAGCATAGAAATCAAAATTAGAAGGGGCTTAGCATATTTGTTTTACACCTTTTAAACCGAACAAAGGAGGTGATAAGGCCATGCTGAGCCCCTTGTTAAAAGAAATGTTCTCAAAAATATTTAAAAGAAATAAGAAGCCTTTCAGAGATAAAATAAAAGCTATTTTGCTTTATTTCTCAGGATTATCCTTGAGAATACAGGAAAGCATACCGATATGAGCCATGAGAATGTGAGAAAAATATTCAGAAGAGTAAGAACCTTCTTTGGTTTAATTAAACCAAGAAGAGAAAGGGAATAGCCATGAAACAAAATTAGATTTTACATATGGATAGCAAGAGATATAGAGAAAAAAGAGGTAATAGCTCTGCAGGCACTGTCAAGAATAGCAACAAAAAAATAAATAGAAGAAATACAATATATGCAACCTGCTCTAGGGTAATTAGTAGACTACGTTAAGGCTACAAAAGTCTTTTGGAGGAACAAGAAAGATGT
>QMZE01000255.1 GCA_003663025.1 Archaeoglobales archaeon | reverse complement strand
TGTACAGTAAGAGGGATGGTTGAAACTTCCTCCGTAATCAAGAATTCAGAGTATAAAATCCCGTCCCTCTCACTCTAAATTCGTCAAATCTCACCTCATCCCACTAGCTTACAACATATGCAGATCCTTTATTCCTAACCTTAATCTTACTTATCCTACACCCCTTACCTAATTCAATTATTTTCAACAGAGCAAGATTTATTTATTAAGGACTGAAGTGGAAACATGGAACGTATAACTGCATACCTGTTGGCATTGATCGTTGCGGTCTTGGTAGCATGTTGTGCAATAGTTTACTACTTTGGATGGTTACTTCTCATTAAGATTATACTTGGAATTGCATTCTTAATTGTGACTGTCGTTTTTGCAGTTCTCTTTGTTATAACAATCTATGCAAGATCTAAGTATTCAGTGTTGACACTTTTGGGATTGATTACATCGTTATACGCTCTATATCAATGTTACATTTGGAAAAATCCAATTCACATAGTTTACATAATCGTAGCTTACGTTTTGGCTTTGGTTGTTGGTTTATGGTATATAAGTGAGCCAGATCTGAGTTTGATTGAGAGGTTTAGGAGTGCCAGATCTCTGGAGAGGTCTGGGAGATTTAGAGCTGCTGCAAGGAAGTATGAGAAGAGGGAGGAGTATTACAAGGCTGCAGATTGCTACATAAAGGCTGGTATGCTTGAGAGTGCTGCATGGTGCTATGAAAAGGCTGGAGCTTATGGAAGATCTGCTGAGATATACGAGAAGTTAGCTAGGGAGAAGAATGAGAGCTACTATTGGAAGGAAGCTTACGAATTTTACAAGAAGTCTGGAAACTTGAGAAAGGCTTGTGAGTGTCTTGAAAGATACGCAAAGGATGAACCTTGGTTTTGGGAGGATGTTGCAAAGCTGTGGGAGGAGGTTGGGGATGAGGGTAGAGCTAGGGAGGCTTGGATGAAGGCATTGGATTACTACATCAAGGAGGCTGAGGGGGAGGGAGTCTTTTGGGAGGATGTTGCAAAGGTATACGAGAGGTTGGGGGATGAGAAAGCCGAGGAGGCTTGGATGAAATTTGTTGAATACTGTGAGAGAGAGGCTGAGAAGGATCCATCATGGTGGAAACATGTTGCAGAAGCTTATGAGAAGTTGGGTATGACTGAGAAGGCTGAGGAAGCAAGAAAGAAATACGAAGAAAGTAGAAGGTGACAGCGTGGAATTTTAAACTCCATTAACCTTTAGGTTAAAACTTGAGGAAGTCCACTTTATTTTTGTCTCTTACAGTATTAATTTTCAACAGAGCAGTTAGACATGTTAACTTAAAGGCAAAAGCTTAAATATAAAATATATAAATTTTTGCCCAAATCCGAGCAATTCACAATAAGTAGTTACTTATAAATATCAATCAATAACCTAACTTTGTGAACTACTTCCTTAAGAAACGTTTTATCCCCAAATTCGATAAAAAATTTAAAGATGAATCTTCATCTGGTGTAGGAGTTGGGCAGGTGAGTTTATGGGATACTCAAGCTCTTCAAGTATCTCTTCTACATTCTTACTCCTTATAACTATCCCCTTCAACCTCTCCATCAAAACATCCTTATCCACTGGAAAATCAAGACCTCTAATCCTTGTCAAGACGTGGACAGCCCAGTCAACATCCAAAACCTCCATCTCCTCCCTTCTAAGCTCTATCTCCTCAGTTTCAAATCTACCTTCCTCCTTAAGCTTCCTGTAAGCAAGCTTTGCAATTCCACCAGCTATGTGTTCCTTGGGTCTCTCAAGCTCCCCCTCAATATACCTCTTAATCTCAGATTCGTCTGCAGTTGCAATGTTCTTAACAGTCTGCTCTGTAATTCCAAGTGTCTCTGCAATCTCTCTGTAAGTCTTAAACGTTTCATTCTTCAATACAACAACGTAAGATGCTTCAGCCAAGCTTGGTAGCCAAGTAAGGTTTCTGTATTCTACAAGCCTCTTCAAACCACCCAAAATCCTTATAGCCTCCCAAAAAACCTTCTCAGCCATCCTGTCAACATCCACACCTCTAGGTTTTATCACCTCAAACATGACATCACCTCTTTATGTAATCGCTAAGTGGTGAGATTATGTTGATTGTTCCCATTTCGGTTATCTCAAAAACCCAAGTTCTCGAATCGTGACCACACAACCTACAACCGTCTATCCTTACAGTCCTTATAACACTACCAATTGGTAATCCGTATAAATTTACGTCCCATCTAGTCTCAACAATCTTCTTATCAAGGACTATCGTTCCATCAAGTATGTGTGCAACAGCCAATCCACCCGCTGCTTCGGCACTCTCACTTGCCTGGGCAGATCTCTTCTGTGAGACGAGTATTGCAGTCTGTCTAAACTTCTTCAGGAAGTTGAAGAACTGTCTAACAATCTGTCTAGCCATGACCTCCTTGTGTTCATACAAACCCGTTATGCTATCAATTATTGTGTTTGTAACCTTCTTCTCCCTTATGGCATAGGCCATGGTATCTATGAGGGCTTTTGGATTCTCCCTCAGCTCATCACTCTCAGATGCATCTATCACAACAACGTTCTCCTCAACCTTGCTAAAGTCTGCGTTTAAGGCTTGGGATTTGTTTCTTAAAGCTGTATATAGGAAGTGGGCTGGACTTTCAACCGTGACGTATAGAACCTTGTAACCCGAGTTTGCCTGAGTTACTGCAAACTGCTCAGCAAGAACACTCTTACCAGTATCTGGAATTCCAGTAATGTTTAAGACTGAGAGGTATGGGATCCCACCTAGTGGCTTCTTAACGTATCTGTCACCCTCCAACTCAACCCTGTAAAACATCTCATCAAGCTTTGTTCCAGTTGGAATTCCAAAAAGCTTTGGTGCCTTGGTTTCGAGATCCTTAAGCTCGTAATACTTTGCCATGATTGATATACAATCGATGGATATTTGGTTTTTGTGGGTTTAGATTTGTTTTAGTATATATTAAATTAAAATTTTGCACAAGTTTTAAACAACGCTCCGTTAAATAAG
>QMZE01000254.1 GCA_003663025.1 Archaeoglobales archaeon | reverse complement strand
TGTAGAGGAAGATGGAATCTTCGTCCTCGTTTATTATCTTCTTCAGCTCGCTCTTTATGCGTAGGAGCTCGCTTTCTGTGAGCTCACCCTCGAAGACAGAGTTCTGCACCCAGTTCATGTGCATCCGCAGGAACTTCTTGACCCTGTTCACCCGCTTGACGTTGACATCGTAGGTGATGATGACATACATGAATAGTTGATTAACTTAACTAGGAGGTTAATTAACCGAAAACTACTTATCCTCTTGGGGCGGAACAAAACGCATGGAAGCTCGCTTCGAGCTCGAGGCGGTCACCCCGCTTTTCATTGCTGGTGCCGACCAACGTTGGGTGGAAGGGGAGGGGTTGAGACCCCCAACGCTCCGCGGGCTTCTGCGCTGGTGGTTCAGAACCGCTTTCAAAGACCCCAAGCTGGAGTCAGAAGTTTTTGGTCGAGCTGAGAGGAAATCTGATGTTGTAGTGAGGGGTGTGATTAGAAGTCAGAGGGTTGGTGAAGTTCGTGAATGCGTGAAGGACGCTAAGTATCTCTTCTTTTCGATGCAAATGCAAAAGCGTCCGTGTTACCTTCCCGGCTCCAGATTTGAGATATTCTTGGGCTCACGTAGTGAGGAATCTTTTAAGATGGCGCTCGCCTCTCTCTGGTTACTTCTGAATCTCGGCGGCGTGGGGAGCCGTAACAGAAGAGGTGCTGGCTCGCTCTCCATACTCAAAGCCTCGCCGCAAGAGCTTCGTCTCGATTCCGGGACGCTGCGCTTCGTCCTCACTCCACACACCGACTACCCTCACTTCCTTAAGCAAGGATTAAAGGTAGTTAGGGGGTTCGCTGAAAGCTGTGGTGATGAGCTTAAAGCCGAGTCAGGGAGCTTGCCCGAAACGCCCACACCCCCACTCCACCCTCGATTCCTAAGCATCTTCGTGAAAAGGTTCAACAACCACCATGAGGCTCTTAGAGGTCTGGAGGAGTGGCTAAAGGGCGTTAGGAGAGAGGTAAGGGATCCAAATTTTGTAAGATGGTTGAGGTCTGGCGGCGGGCGTGCGATGGTTGGGGAGCAAAGGGTCTTCTTCGGGCTCCCGCTGCAGTATTATTTCAGGAACAAGCGCTGCACGCTGGAGCCCGCTCATGAAGATTTCAAGCGGCGAGCCTCCCCGGTCATGCTCGGAGTTTTTAAGAGCGGACGGGAGTGTTGGGGGAGGGTGCTGCTTTGGAAATCGAAGTTCCATCCCATTATGAGGCTTAAAGTCTCTTGTAGGAATGAAGAAGTGGGGATGCCCGACGATTTCTCAGGATTCTTGAGAAGGCTCGAAGAGGATTTACGAAATTCAGGGTGGGGGGAGGTGACAGGGTGGTAGATTGGAATAGGAAGCTAAAAGCCCTCCTCCACGACCCTCCGGACAAAGCCCTGCGCATCCATGACCATGAAAGTCGCAGAGATGCCGCCCTCCGTGCTCTTGGACTCGAATACGACAGCTCCTTGAAATTTGCGGACGAGGTCGCCGCCGCCATGGACAGGCTGAGCCTCCCTAGAAGCTGCGACGTGCTCGTGGACTTTTCCGCCCCGAACAAGCCCCTGCTCAAGCATCCCCTCTCCGCAAAAACTCTGCATTTGAAAGACCTTAGGGATGAAGCTGCGACCTTGGGGAGAAGATTCCTCGACAGGAGAGCCTTCAATCCTGAAGTTCTGAGGAGGTTTGCGAGCTTGGAGCCGAAAGCCAAGTATTTTGCAGTTTGGCGAAGGCTCCCAGAGCTTTACTCTTTGGTCAAACTCCTGCCGGCGGACACACGAGTGCCGAACCACAGCATCCTCGACCACTCGGATGCGACCGCCGCCGTCGCCTCCGCACGTGACGAGAACGACCTCGCTTTGTTCTCATTCAAAATTTCTGCGGCACAAGAGCTCATCTCGCAGGCGAGACGCCTCTCCGACCTCTGGGCGGGCAGCCACATGCTCTCAACCCTCACCTTCGAGGGCTTAAAGGTCATCTTCGAAAGGTTCGGACCGGACTCCGTTATTTTTCCTTACCTCCGAGGACAACCCTTTCTTGACCTCCACCTCTACAGACAGCACTCGTTCGACAACCCTCCCGACCCCAAAAGCTTGAGCGTCTCAAACCTCCCGAACACCTTCCTCGCCCTAATTCCGCACTCGCAAGCCGCAAAACTCTGCAAGGAGGTTAAGGAGGCTGTTTTGGAAAAGTTTGAGGAAATTTCGAGGCTAGCTCTAAGCTGGCTCCAAGAGCAAAACGTCAGACTCGACGGGGAAACGTGGCAAAAACAGGTGAGGAACAGCCTTCAGGTCACGACGGTTTTCGTTAAGCTCTTTGACCTTGAGACCTATAAGCGGGTGAGGAAAAGACTGCTGGAAGCGGGAGGGGAAGGCGGGCGCAAGACCCTAGACGCTTGGGTCGGAGCCATAAATGCGGAGTGGGGAAGAACGAGTGCCGGAAACTTCTACACCGTCGCTTTCGAGCTTGCGCAGAGCATCTTAAAGCACGAGTCGAGGCTGTTCGAGCAGTGCGAAGAGCCACCTTCGGAGCTTCGTAAATGTAAGATGTGTGGCGTCCGGAACGCCATCATCTCGAAGAACGAGACGAAAAGGCTCTCTCGAAAATACCCAACTCTCGTTAAAGAGGGGGAGACGCTCTGCGCGGTGTGCTTGACTAAAAGGATTTACCCAGAAGTTGTGAAAAAGATTTTCGAAGCCGGTGGCGGGGGCATTGCGCCGCAGATGAAGTCGGTGGTGCACGTTGCCGCTCATAATTTCCTGAAGGGCATCCGCAAGGAGAAATCAGACCGAGGTGAGACTAAAAGGCTCATGGAGCTTATAGAGCTCGAGCCTGAATTCGCTTACGAGCATGAGTGGGATGACGAAGAGAAAATAAAGTTCCTCCAGAGGAAAGGGCTTACCGACCGAGATATCAGAAGCCTGCGGGAAGAGCTCAAAAGGCTGCACGAAGTTCACGGAGAGCCAAGCCGTTATTATGCGATTCTGATGATGGACGGGGATGAGATGGG
>QMZE01000253.1 GCA_003663025.1 Archaeoglobales archaeon | reverse complement strand
AAGCATGAAACAAAAAATAAATGGTTAGACACAACCAGTTGGCTTTGGCAAACCTGCAATTCTACATGCATCCTTTGCAGGTCCCTGTGGGAAGAGCTTGTAGATGTATTTTAGATCACAATCTGGCTTTACCTCCTTCTTACAGAATTTAACGAGCATTCTAATTGGTGGTGCAACTCCATACTTTAGGAAATAGTCTCTCAGGTATTTTACTATCTTCCAGTGCTCCTCAGTTAACTCGATCTTTGTTCCCGTAAATCTATCGTCTTTGGCCAAAGCCTCTGCAACCTCCTCATCCCACTCCTCCCAATCCTGAAGGAACCCATCTTCGTCAAGAGTCAGCTTCTTTCCCTTCACCTCTAGGTATGGCATACCATCACCTCCATATTAGATTTAACGCAACACATAAATAATTTACGGTTTTGTTTTTATATTTTTTAAAACCTTATTTTGTCACATATAAGCTTCTTGAAACTTTGAGATCGTCTTTGGATTAAAAAGGTATTGTTAAAAATCAAAAAACTTATATTCACCCTATTTTTTAAGATGATCAGAGGGGGTGCTACGAATGTCAGTGTATTGGCTTTCACGAAGAAAGCTGTTGATTGTTGCAGGTTCCTTGACTCTGACATCCACAGTTGGTCTTGCACTTGAAAATTTGAAGAAAGAGGAAGGTAGCAAATACAAGTGGGCTATGCTTGTAGATGTTGATAAGTGCACGGAGTGCATAAAGGAGAGGGGGAAGTATTCAAAGCCACCGTGTGTAGTTGCTTGTGACATCGAGAACAACGTCCCAGATTTTGACGATCCACTGAGAGATCCACAGTGGATAAAGATAATTGAGCTGAAACCTGAAACTGGAGGTGAGTCAATATTCATACCTCTGATGTGCAACCACTGTGAGTATCCAGCGTGTGCTCAAGTTTGTCTATCCAGAGCTACATACAAGAGACCAGATGGGATTGTCGTTATAGACTATCACAGATGTATAGGTTGCAGATACTGCATAATTGCATGTCCATACGGTTCAAGGAGCTTCAACTGGTTCCCTCCTGAGGAGGGATTGGAACACATAAAACGTGAAACTCAGACGAGGGGTCATGGAATTGTTGAGAAGTGCACATTCTGTGTTCACAGAGTCGATAGGGAGGTGAACATGGCTGAGTTGGAGGGTAGAAAACCAAAACCTGTTCCAGCATGTGTCGAGGCTTGTCATAAGGATGGGAAGGGTTCCCTAATATTTGGAAATCTACTCGATGAAGAGAGTGAGATATACAAGATTGTTAAGGAAAGTAAGGTTATAACTCTAAGACCTGAGTTTGGAACAAAGCCTCACGTGTTTTATAAGTTGTGAGGTGGTTTTATGGGTGTTGAAGTTGCGAGTGGATTGGAACCAGAGATAGATTTCAAGAAGGTTGATGGAGTGTCGAGGGGATATTGGGCTTTTGTCATAATAACTGGAGCCATTACGGTGGCTGGAGTTGGTGCATGGCTTGACTGTTATCTCCATGGAGATTACCTAACAGCATTGAACGACTCTGTTGCATGGGGTCTTATAATTGCGGGCGTTCTCCTTGCAATAGGATTGAGTGCAGGAGCCGCTCTCGTTTTTACAGCTTTGGATCTCTTTGGTAAGAAAGAGTTTGAGGTATTCTCAAGATTTGGACCACTTTTTGCAGCTCTTTGGATTGGAGCAGCTCTTGCATACATCTTCATGGATATAGGGAGAGTTGACAACATGTTACCAAATGTCGTCATGAACTTCAACCCCACATCGATATTCGCATGGAACGCTTTTCTATACAGTTCATACCTCCTTATACTCCTCATAGAACTCGTTGTAAGGTTTGAAAGGATGGAGAGGTTGATAAAGCTATTTGGAGTTCTTGCGGTTGCGTGGGCAGTTGCAGTTCACACTGGAACTGGACTGATCGTTGGTATGATATTTTCAAGGAGTCTCTACCATTCACCACTCCATGGACCGATATTTGTAGCTTCAGCAATATCAAGTGGAACTGGTTTGGCAATACTGACACTCCACCTAACTTTCAAGTTTACAAACAGGAAGTTGTCCATTGATTTGGTGAAACCACTTGCAAAGATCATGGCAATCACTGCAATGGTAATTGGTTACATGTTGATCTGTGAGTTCTTTACTTTGATGTATGAACCTTCAAACTGGAAGGCTGGATTATTTGCCTACTTCGATCCATTATGGGCATCGATATACTGGGGTATGATATTTGTAATTGGTATAATCATACCGGTCATAATAGTGTGGAACCCTTTGGAGAGGGTAAGGAATTCGATTGGATGGTTGAGTGTTGCTGGGATCCTCAACACCATAGGAATCCTTGGTGAGAGGTTGTTTGTAACAGTTCCAGGGCTAGCGTTTCCAAGGGAGTTGATGACTGGTTATGAGATAGTTTATCCAATATACCTAACAAAGCCACTGACATACTTCCCAAGCCTACACGAATGGCTGATGTTCCTTGGAATAATATCGGCAGTTTACTTCCTGTATGCATTGGGAATCAAGTTCTTTGCAATATTACCTGAAAAGGCGGGGTGATGGGTATGGTTGAATACTTCTTTGGTTTTGTCTTACCATACATCGCTTTGGCAATATTTATCGTTGGTGTGATATACAGAATTGTGGAGTGGGCTAGGTCACCAATCCCCCTAAACATCGTTATAACTGCTGGACAGAAGAAATCTTTCCCATTCCTAAAGAGGAATATACACGATAGGATCGATGACCCAATGTCAAACTTGGGTGTAATTGTTAGGATGTTCTTTGAAGTCTTCTTGATGAGGAGTCTCTTTAGAAACACAAGATTTTACTACGACAAGATGACAAACGTAGATACGAGGTGGCTTTGGTTCTTCACGATGGCATTCCACTACTCACTCCTGATAATACTCATAAGGCATCTTAGATTCTTCACAAATCCAGTCCCAGATCTTGTTAAGATGATAGACTGGATTGATGGGATGTTGAAGTTCTGGGTTCCACCGATATACGTAACTGGAATTCTAGTTTT
>QMZE01000252.1 GCA_003663025.1 Archaeoglobales archaeon | reverse complement strand
CAGGGTTTACAGGGGTGTGATGGATCCAAGGACAATAGAACTTAGAAACCTTGCTAAGAGGTTGGCAAAGGTTAAGGATTCAAAGTGGTTTGAGATTGCTGAGGAGGTTGCAAAAGCAGTTTACAAGCACAAGAACCTACTACCAAATGTTGACTTCTATTCAGCATGCGTCTATGCTTGTCTTGGAATTCCTGAGGATCTATACATACCGATATTTGCAATGGGTAGAATTGCGGGATGGACGGCACACATAATAGAGCAGTACACAAACAACAGACTCATGAGACCTCGTGCATTCTACACTGGTGAGAGAAAAAGGAAATACGTTCCATTGAGTTCAAGAACGGAGAGACTCGACCTCTGAATACAACCTCTCAAGACCCCTGCAAACCCTCTCAACCCTATCAAACAGAAGATTTGAGTCAACTTCAATTGACTTCCTCCTATCCCCAATCATCCTCTCAACTTCAAACCTTGAAGTCCCACCCAATACATCCCTTCCATTGACAACATCCTTCAAATCAAACTTCTCAACTTCAACATCGTAACCCATCTCCCTAGCAAACTCTTTCACAAGACCCAAATCACCACGTGCAACAGCCTTCCCAACTATCGCATGTGCATCTCTGAATGGAACCCCAGACTTTGCAAGCCTATCCGCAATCTCACTCGCAATTGAAAATCCCTTCACAGCCTTCTCAACCATAACATCAACCTTGAATTTAATTCCCGAGAACATGCCAACCATTACAATCGTCGAAAGCTCAGCTGTATTCAAAGCTGAATACATCAAAGTATTCATCTCCTGAAAGTCCCTGTTGTATGTCAGGGGAAGTCCCTTGTATATAGACATTGCAGATGCAAGCTCACCTATACACCTCCCAGCTTTAGCTCTTACAATCTCTGCAACATCTGGATTCTTCTTCTGTGGCATTATGGAGGATGTGGATGAGAATTCATCGGGTAGCTCAATGAATTCAAACTCCGAACTCCAAAGCACAACCTCCTCACACATCCTGCTCAAAGTCAACATCAGAGATGTTGAGACGAATATAGATTCAATCAAAAAGTCCCTACTTGAAACTGCATCACAAGTGTTCTCAACTACACCATCGAATCCAAGTATCTCAGATGTGTAAATCCTGTCAATCTTGAATGATGTTCCTGCAAATGCACAGGAACCAAGGGGTGAGAAGTTTATCCTTGAGAATGCAGATAGAACTCTGTCAAATTCCCTCTTTAGCATGTCGTGATAAGATATGAGATGATGGGAAAGTCGGGTTGGTTGTGCGTATTGAAGGTGTGTGAATCCTGGCATTATGACATCCAAGTTCTCCTCAGCCCTATCTATCAAAACACACCTAAGCTCCAAAACAGCTTGAGCTATCGATAGTAACTTGTCCCTTGCAAACATCCTCAAACAAGTTGCAACCTCATCGTTCCTACTCCTAGCTGTATGCATCTTTTTTCCAGCCTTGGTTCTCTTTGTGACAGCCTTCTCCAAAGCCTCATGAACATCCTCCCCAACCTCATCCAAGCCAAACTCCCTTATCTCCAAGAGTGCCTCAACTATCTCTCTAGCCTCATCCCTACTCAGATAACCACTCCTTAGCAATCCCAAAACGTGGGCAATGTCAACCAGTATGTCGTAGTATAGTATGTTTGAGTCTTGATCGAGTGAGCTGGTTAGCTTCAGTGCCAAAGGATCCATATCTCCCTCAAACCTGCTACCTCTTCCAAACAACCTTCCCATCGTATCTCACTTCTACAACCCTGTGAGTTGGAATCATCAAACCCGATTTTAGGTAGATGAACTTGTATCCAACCCTCTCTATCTCATCACCCCAAATCTTAGATGTCCCCTTTGGTCTGTCAATGTAAAATATCTCAACCTTGTCAACATCGTAATCGGGATGCCATCTGAATTTATCGAGAATTTCCTTTATCAAACCTCCACCTCCTTTGAAATCTCGACTATGTTACCCTTCAGATTCAACCTCAAAGACCTCTTTGCTATCGCCCTGACTACAATTGGATCTAGCTTCAGTTCCCTACTTATGTGCTGGACACTCATCCTACCAGCCCTTATCTCATCAACAATCTTCCTCACAACATCCTCAAACTCATCCTCTGGCATGAATATTATGTCTAGGACCTTGTTAAACTCTATCAGTGAAACGTAGAAGCTTGCATTCAGATGAGTGTATGTTACGTGATACTCCTTCTCAGGTATTCCAGCAGGATCCTTTGGCATCCTCCATCTAACCTCAAGCATACCAGCACTCTTCAAAATCTTCAAAGCTTCCTCAACACCATCCCCAAACATCTCCCTGAGTTCTTGAATCGTATACCATCCATTGAGTAGTGCACTGTAAACTCTCTTGTATGTTGTAGTTGAAAACATGTGCATTATTGGAACGAGATCGACAACGTCGTTGACGAGCTTTGCTCTTCTCATTGCAAAAATTTAAATCTCTCGATATTTACGATTTTCTTTTAACATATCCAGAAACCTCATATCGTAATCTATGATGTATTTCAAAGCCTTTATTGCAAGATCGAGTTTGAAGTTTTCATCGACACCAAACCTGAGCTTTTCTAGAACCTTTTTGTAATCTCCTGGATCGCAGACAACCAAGACATTCCTGTAATTCTTTATACCAGCCCTCAACAAAGCAACACCACCAACATCCATCTCATCCTCATAAAGGTTTACAACAATAACCTTGAACGATCCATCGTATATCATCTTAAAGATCTCTGGATGGAGTGTCTTTATGTTCCTACTGTATATTCCAGTTATCTCGGACAACCTCCTCACATCCAACCCCTCCAAGAAACTTGCGGTCCCATCAGTTGCATGTATCTCGTATCCCAATTCAATCAAACCCCTTGCAAATTCAAGCAGACCATCCTTGTTGCTAACTGAAATCAGAGCCTTCATGACGATGATGTTTTATAACGTGTATTTTAAGTTTGTATGTGGAGTTCGTTCACCATCCACTGATAAGGGAGGGAGTTGTGGAGAGGAGATCCTATCAGAT
>QMZE01000251.1 GCA_003663025.1 Archaeoglobales archaeon | reverse complement strand
TCTCTAGAGGTTCATCTGGAAATAACTTGACTGCTCTATCTCTAGCCATCAGAACTAGAGTAGTGAGACGTATCAGAGATCTAGCATACTTGAGATCACCAGTCCTTCTCTTGATGTCAGCATAGATTTCACGTAATCTGAGAAGCTCTTTATTGAGTTCATATTCTCTGTACTTCAAGTCTTCGAGAAGTCTCTTCTTGTCGAGTTCCATTCTCTGGATGACTACTAGAAGTTCACTAATCATGACTAGAGAGAATGCTAACCATATCAGTAATCCAAATGTCAATACCTTGAAGACATCCATCACCTTGACTTGAAATGACTTGCTCATAAATTAGAAGACTACTGCAAGATCCAATCCTTTATATTGGTCGAATTATACTGGAAAATCGAATTATCCGATCTAATTCGATCATACATGAATTGAGCGATCTTGGAACTCATAGAACTTATAAAGACTTGAAGTGAAATTGCCAATCATGAAATTTGCATTTGGAATGACAATACCTGAAGCATGGGAGAATGCACTTGTGAGATTGCGTAAACATGGCAAATGGATTGATACAGAATATGGTGAAAGAGCATGGGACTGTCCAATGACGATCATTGTCTCAGATCCATCAAGAGAGCCAAGAGTTCACTTGAAAGGTATTGTTGCAGGTCATATCGATGGATTGTTTGAATATGTTAATGAAGTGCTTGAAGGAACTCAGGATTTCAGAATTGGTAAGGATTGGCATTACACATATCATGAAAGATTGTTCAACTATCGAGGCATTGACCAGATTTCTGCTGTTATTGAGAAACTCAAGAACGTACCATACTCTAGACGTGCTCAAGCTATCACTTGGATTCCAGAGAAAGACATCAATGCTGAAGCTCCACCATGTGTCCAGAGATTATGGTTCAGGGTTGAGAGGGATCAACTTGTGTTACATGTACATATCAGAAGTAATGATGCATTCAAGTGTTGCTTCATGAACATGTTTGCTATGACAGAACTTCAGAGAAGAGTTGCATCAGAACTTCAAGTGAGTGTCGGAAGATATGTACATATTGCAGACAGTTTCCATGTCTATGATAGAGACTGGAAGTGGTTTGTAAGTTTCATAAAACAAATCTCATCTGGATTTTCCAAGAAGTACTGGTATTCAACACAAGAGATGCGGAATTGGTGTCAAAGACAAAATCAATCTAGAGTTTAAGGGGAGATACACTAAAAATTTGATGTCAGGTTGGACTAAGCTACTATTTACATTTGAAAAGATAAGTGATGCAAATGAGATCTTCTTAATCGAGTTTAAAGAATTGCCAAATGTACGATTATCTGGTGGTGGAGTTAAGGTTCTTAGCAATGGCACTTGGCAGAATATTGAGCCATATAATTTGGCTCCTGATCCACCTGATAACACAACCTCATATAGCGTTATTCCATATCTTAATGGAATAATCCTCTTTAACAATTTCGATACTGCGAATCTTAATTTCATTCAAATAGATATCAGAAAGTTTCTCTTGATTCGACAAGTCAAAGGTACAGGAACAGTACCTTTGATAGATGGTTATGAATATGAGACCAATGGTTCAATAAGTAATTCTAAAATCACATTGAGTGCAAATCAATATGCTTTGTTCTGGAGAGGAAAGAAACCAACTTTAGGTACTTACTTAACATCTGATTTAGAGAGTACGAATGGTTGTAAGATAGAAGTGATTGACTCCGATGGCACCACTAAGATAACGGAATTTTGGTTACAATACGGACACGGGAGTTTCAAATTAGATTATAGCAGATTTACAGGAGGTGGAGTAGGAGGATATGTAGCTACTGCTGTATACTCTGACAATCATTGTCCACCTGCAATAATAATTTACCTCGCATGGAGAGAAAGGAAGGGCTATCTTCAGACTTGGATTTTAATTCAAGATGAGCAAATTAGACCTGCATACATTAATGATCCAAATACTACTACAAACCGAAGATTGGATCGTGTATGTAAGCGAATCATAATTTTTGAAAATTACGAAGATGCTGGATTCTATGGTCATGGAATTGAATGGGATGCACATGATACTAACAGAGATCTAAGATTCTCGCAATTGGACTTAATCGCTTACAAGTATGATGAGACAAACGACAGATGGATTGTTAGAAAGAAATGTAAACTAATTTGCCATACTGACATTCATAATTATGACGAAAGCGGAGCTACGATTGGTTTTGGTATTCTTGCAAGTGGTGATGGACGGAATATGGATGAAAACCGAAGGATCGATGACAACTATAAAGCATACAAAGTGTTTCCCTCTGCCCTAGCGGGATGGAAGGACTATACTTGGAACAAAGATGATTATACTTGGGTGGAAGACCACTCCGCAGTAAGATTGATAATGTATCATTTTGGCAAGACATTGTATGTTTACACTCACTATCTAGAAAAGGGTGGAACTCTTGTCGGTTCTACTTATAAATATGGACGATGGCATGATACATTGCATTATTTTTGTTGGCTTTATTATGATGATTGGGCAGATAAAACATTAGATGCTGGAACAATTATTGCATATTCATTGCAAACTTATTACAGTTCAAGTGATTTTTACGAAGATCCACCACCAACAGAGACGGATTATGGCTCTGACACTACTTTCATTGACAAATACTTCCCAATCTTGATTGAGACAACAGACACTTCTACTTATTCAGAGACTATCACAACAACAGTAGAAGAAGCAATTACAGAAGTCTTGGTTTCAGAGAGTGGATCTGGTCTCGATGCTATTTTATCATTCAAGACATTGCCAATTTCAGAAACATCAACTTCAACTGATTTGATTTTAGCATTAAAGCAATTGTCAATACCTGAAACTGCTTCAAGCTTAGAAACTCTCTTGATGAACAAACAACTCATCACTTCAGATTCAGTTCTAGGAACTGATGAAATCCTCAAATCACTTCAATTCTATGTTCAAGATTCTTCGAGCAGTCTTGAGAGCATTAAGTTACCTTCGACCACTTTATTAGTTCTCGAATCTAGTGTTGGA
>QMZE01000250.1 GCA_003663025.1 Archaeoglobales archaeon | reverse complement strand
TAGACCTCATAAGTCTATGAATTCAGGAGATCTCTTAAGCTTGATTATCGGTATATGAATCCATCCAGGTCTTATACCATCTTCTACTCTTACTTGCTCTTTTGACGTTAAGTTAATCAGAAGATATTTTCCTTTTAACTCACTCTTATTCCTATAATAATAGAATACAGGGATACCATACATTTTGTAGTAGTCTTTAAGCACTGCTAGTAGACCATAAATATATGAGCCATCCCTACCTTTAAACGACATTATATATATGGGGTATCCCATACTCGACATTGAAGCGGCGAATCTCGCTAAAGAATCAAGTCCTTCAACCTCTATATTTACACAATGCTTAAACCTTTCATTTAAATTCTCCATCTATTGAGCCTCCACTTTAATATTTACTCGTAATCCTTCTTTTAAGTTTCTAAGAGTGTGTAGGTACTCATCATGTTCCAATCTGCCTAGAATAGTAACTCTTCTTGTTAACCTCTGTGACTTAAGTGCGATATAAATGCTCTTAGTAGATGGGGAATAGAATACATCTCCTACCTCTACTCGTGTAGTAGGCTTCTCTAAAATTGAGGAGGCTCCGAGAGGGATCTCTACAAGTCCCTCTCCTATGCGATATACTCTACACTTACTCGGTATATTCCCTATAAGTTTACTAGTACAAAGAGGGGCCTTAATACCATCTATTATCAATACTGCTAGCACTCCGTCCTTCGTTTCTAGTATTACCCTATATTTCAAGAGCTACCCCTCGATTATTGAATTGAAAGGATATATTTTTTACTACTCGTAGTAAGGATTACTAGGTGACTGTTAATGAATCTCTCTCAGTTTAAAGATCCGAAGGATGCACTAAAATACCTTAAAAAAGAAAGGAAGAGGCTTGAGAAAGAGATGGAATTATTACTTAAGAAAAGAGATAGAGGAGAGATTGATGATGAGGAGTTCAATAGTAAAAAGAGAGAGATTGAGAGAAAATTTATAGAGATAATGGATAGAATAGCCCAAATGAAGTACTTATCTGGTGTTTAAGTGAATAGAAGTAAAATAATACTTTCACCTTACCCTCTTCTATCACATTTATTAAGTTAGGTGAAAGTTAACTATTGAGGTGGAAGATAATGAGCGATCTGGAAAAGTATAAACTCAAGTATGCCTTTGCAGAGGATTATGGTACTAGCTACTATAAATTTGGACCTGTTGGAGAGACACCAGACATAATAGAGAATAGAGGTATAATACTGGACAAAATATCCATAGTTTCAAAAATCATGGGTATTGAAAAAAATATTATAGTCGGTCCCGAAGTAGCCACCTATATAGGACATAGAGAGGCTATAGGAAGGCATTTAGTATATCCTATGAGAGATGGTCTAGTGGAAAAAGAGAATGAAAGAAGTTGGAGAGTAATCTACGAGATCACTAAGTACGGACTTAATAAACACAGACCCATAGCTTCAGATTTTAAAGGATTCTATGTAGCTGCTGCTCTCTCAGCTATAGCACCAGAATACATGTACCGGAGGATCTTCGAAATACATCAGAAGATAGATGAAGAAACGGGATTAGTTAAGGCCGTCACTATAATACCTCAGCCCTTAGCTGTTGCTATAGCAGAAAAATCCATAACCTGTATAGTGGTGGAGTCAGGACATGGTAATACGCAGATAACTCCTATCTCTAGATACCCGATTAGAGAGGCTATACTCTCCCTCAATAGAGGAGGAGCAGAGGCAGATGCCATTACAGCAGAGATCTTAAAGGATTGCGGATATGGCGATCTAGCTAGAGAAGAGAAACTGATAAGATGTATCAAGGAGTCGATAGGTCTAATACCTACTGACTTGCAGACTAGTATTGAAAAAGCAAAAAAGGACCCTGAGAGATTTAGAGCAGTATTCCACATACCGAATACTACTATTACGATAGATTTAGAGGAGAACTCATGGATGAGATTCTTGATAGGAGAGATAGTATTCGATCCTGAAAACGAAATATTTGAAAGTTTTTACAGAAAAGGAATGCCTAGACCGAGGGATACAATGGTTGGCGATACGAGAATTCCTGGAACCATAGACATGGCTAGAGCTATTATAATGTCAGCAGAAAGGACATCTTTCGAGGTACAAATGTACCTCTATAGAAAGATAATACTTAGTGGTGGAAACTTCTCATGGAAAGTTCCTAGAGGTCTTGAAGATGCAGCAACTGATGCGGCAACTAAAATCATGAGTATGCTTAAGAAATACAACATCGAAGCTAGGGTAGAGCTAACAAAGGATCCCATGTACTCGGTGTGGAAAGGTGCACTTGTCTATGCAATAGCAGTTCCAGATGAATATGAGTGGAATTGGGAAAGTATGGAAGGTTGGTATAAGTGGAGGTAGTGTACTCGAAATGAATTCCATAGAGGACTTTAAAGAAGTAATAATCGAGCACTTTCGTAGAAGAGGATGTACGCGACCTCAAGTAGATATATCTGAAGATGTCATTAAGCAAGTGGATCTAGTACTTCAGGATGCTAATAACCTATTAGCCTTTAGAATATTTCGTGGTATAGTATACTCCGCAGCGGAGTTCAGAGTAATGATAGATGAAGAGATACTTAGAGCTACTAAATTAACCGAGGTATTCGATAAAGTGTACATAGTGATTCCAGATACTTATACCGACATGGCTAGATCAGTGATAAGTGGTAGAATTCTCGATGAAGTAGGAATAGGGATTATAGCAGTAGATGAACATGGTAATGTAGAAGAACTCCTAGTACCCAGACCTACAAAACTTACTCGAAGAGAACTAGGAAAGGGAATAGAAGAGATAGTAGGTGACCTAAGGCGGAGAAAAGATGAAATAGAACTACTTTATAACTCACTAAAGACAGAGTTTGGAGTACTGTCCGAAAAAATTACTAAAATTGAGAGAACTCTTAGCATGCTCAGAGAAGAGGTAGATGTACTCAAAGGAAAGCTATCTACCCTACCCACTAGGCATGAAATTATTGAAGAAATAGGTGAGAAAACTCTTGCTCCGGTAGAGGAATTACCTTCCTT
>QMZE01000249.1 GCA_003663025.1 Archaeoglobales archaeon | reverse complement strand
CATGCCTCACCACCTCCGCTTTACTCTACATGCTCCATGTTTATAAGTTTAACGGTTGCTTACCTGTCTGGGTTATGGTTGTTAATAGGCAGTAAAACGCCTCTCATCCATGCGAGCGTTTCTATCAGATTGTATAATTCTTTGTAGAGGGAAAGGGCATGCTGGAAATCGCCGTCTATTAGCACTGTTACCATCAGGTCTTTTGCGGTCCTCTCCATCCTCCACTTTAATAATCGCCACTCCAGCTCCTCCATGTGTGTCAATTATATTTTATGTATTATAAAACTAAATAGATATTATGCCTGTGATGAAGAGATTGAGGGAGGGTGTATTCTTACTCATCTTGCTCTATACCTTCTACTCTACCGTCCGCCCCTTCAGAAGTAAATGGGACAGAGTGGTGGAGTGGTGTGTGTGGATGCTTTCCCGCCTGCTGTAAGTTCCGCTCAGTTCAGGTTTCCTCCTCTCCTATCGCAACAGAAGGCTCTGGCTCTGTGTATTTGCGAACTATAAATGGTGGGTGAAACTCCCCCGCCTGGCAGCCATTCGTCATCAGTCCTATGTCTCCGCTTCCATAGGTTGCCTCAGTCGCAGTCAGAATTTCCACACCGTCTTGAAGAACCTTAATGCTTGAGCCGGATCTGCGAATGATTATTTCAACTATATCAGTTACCGCAGGCGCATTGTCATCGCTTGCTAAATTACTGTCTCCGATTGCGGTGGTATCCTTACCTATCCACCTCTCAGGACCGTAATAAGTATTAGTGCCATCTGCGTTTGTTCCTGTGTAGTTGTTTGAGTATGAATAGTGATAAAACGCTGAGGAGTTCTGGTAGCAGAATAACACTCCTATAATATCATCATCCACTTCTTTCGTCTTTACCCGCACCTCGAAGTTTGCCAAGTTCACGCCAACAAGGTATGCGACACCAAAGGGGTCTCCCGCTGCTGTCCAAATGTTCGCCTGTTCAATTAGTTTTGTGTTCGTGACATCCACATCAAAATATTTATCCTCCGCCCTGTCATTTCTGCCCGGTGCAACAGTGTGGTAAGCTTCTCTCATACTTGCCATGCCTTTATAGCCTCTTATGAAGACCTTATTTCCCTTGACGAACACTATACAATAAGGTCTATTATCTGCTCCGCACTCATCCACTAAACCTTCAAGCGTAAAGTATGGAATCCCGTTTATGACTTCTTTAAAGCAACCATGAACATGCCCTTGTATAACTGCGATGACATTCCCCGCATTTTCCAGAACGGCACGCACATCAGCACGATTAGTGATCCTGACATCTGCCAACCACTCTCCCTTGTATTCGCTTAGAGGTTGGTGCGTAAAGACTATACACTTTTTAGAGGTATTAAGAGCGTCGTTTTCTAACCATGTGAGTTCCTCGTCAGGTATTTCTCCCGTCGTATAAGATGAGCCGTAATTCGCATCAAGTATGATGATTCTGTAATTACCATAATCATAGTATTCATAATCATCATTTTTCGCAGTGTTCTCTTTGAAATACTCTTTAGTAACTCCATAATTGGGATCAACATCATGATTACCATAAACATAGTAGCGAGGGACTTGAACCTGGCTGTAATATGATTCCGCTTGCTGCAACTGTTCTTCTGCTGTAAGAGTTCCTCCTTGCGCCTCGTTATCTATAAAGTCTCCCAGCTCAATTACGAAACTCAAATCTGGCTCGTTATTGAATGCATTAATGACCTCTGTGATTTTATCAACTCTTTCAGAGCAGCATCTGTAACCCATCCTTGTGTCATAATTTTCAGCATCAGTCCAATGCAGATCTGTAAAAACACCGAACTTCAAATCATAATCAGAGCATATTTCGCAGCTGAAATCATCGAAGAAATCAAAGCACGCTCTCCCATCGCTTGCTGATTCTGCTTCTGAATTCCCGTAATACATATATATATCAACGGTAGAATTCGCAGGTATAGAAGGAACTTTGACCCATATTGTTGCCTGTTGAGCAGCGATGTCCATAGACTCAACCCAATAATCTAGCAGATTTCCTTCTACATCAGTAAAACGCAAATCATTTCCTTCGTTCAAGAAATGAGAGAAGTTAAAGTTTGTTGCATCCAAATCTATGCGCACCTGATAATCCGTTAAATCTGAGCCTGTCTGCTCCTGAATTGTAATTGCACGGCGATATTTAAATAAATAACCATCAATATAATATCCCTTACTTACATCTGAGATTTTGAGTATTATAATTCTTCCCGCCTGCTGAACTGTTATTTTGACTTTGTTAGTGGTAGGGGTGTGGAGCACAGTTTTTCTACCTATGAACGCGGGCATTTTTTCCCCCCTCTCTATTATATTATAATATAATAGAATTCAGAAAACAAATCCACCTTGCCAAAGAAAGAAAAGAAGAAATTATTTGCGCATATGCGCTTGCAGTATCTGTGCTTTGATTAGTGCGTCTTGCACAAGCTCATGCGCCCTATACACCGCTTCTCTATCCGCGGAGACAATGGACCATCGCAGCTCCTTCCTTATGCGCTCAAGCATCGCTATTAGCTCTGACAGCTCTGATGACATCACTTTTTCACCTCTATCATTGATACAGGCTCCGTGCTGCTTAGCCTCACTTCATATTTGCCTCCGATTATCAGAGAGAAACCGCCTGTGATCAGTGACATGCCCGCGGTTGATAACCCCAGCCCCCCTACGACCTTCATGAAATCATCTGTTAGCACTGCGATGTATTCTTCCGTTGTCTGAATGCTCACATCAAGCCACATTGACAATGCCGCTAAAATTAGAGAGGAGCCGAGACCTATCAACAGTAAGGCAGCGATCATGTTTGAAATCTGAGTTTTGCGACTGAGTAGATCTATCAGCGCAAAGGCTATTATCGCTGCAATCATCGCCACATATACAACTATCATGCCACATCACCTCCTCGCTCTCTCTATCTTCATCTCTATCTATCTATTATATAATATATAATAGAAGGAGAAAATAAGATGCTGCTTCTCTTTTACTCTTCCTTTTTTGTGTATAAATTATTGTTTATTTTTGCTATATG
>QMZE01000248.1 GCA_003663025.1 Archaeoglobales archaeon | reverse complement strand
GTTATAGGCTATACAACGCTCATCTTAGGCTTATGCATCGAAATAGGTGTTGCACCAATGCATGAATGGGTTCCAGATGTATTTACGGCAGCCGACCCAATTCCAATTTCAATCATTGCATCCTTAGCAAAGTTTGTTCCGATCGTTATTGCTTATAAGATTCTCGTTTCAACAGCTAATCCACTAACACCATTTGTAACGATGATATTGGCTATATTAGCAGCGATATCGATGTTTATTGGTAACATTGGGGCTTTAACGTCAAAGGAGACAAGTAGAATTTTGGCTTATTCAACGGTTGCGAACATGGGTTATATCTTGGCAACGCTAACAATTGTGATAAACTTTAATTGGATTTATTTAGCTTTAACAGGAGCTATGCTGCAGTTAATTGTAAATTCTGCAGGTAAAATAGGATTTTTTACAGCAATAAAGGAGGGTAAAGGCTCGACACCACTAATGTATACTCTTGCATTATCTTTCATCGGCTTACCCCCGCTTATGGGTTTCTGGAGCAAACTTTTCATACTAACGTCTCTAGTTTATGTTGGATATGTATGGCTTGCAATTTTTTTGGTCATCAATTCAGCAATTTCGGTGCCATATTACATCAGAATTGCGAGAAACTTAAGCAAGGGATGGATGCTCAGCTTTGCAAATGCAATAGCATTGATAACAGTTTTGATCGTTTTAATAACAATCGTACCACCAGACTGGTTTGTTGAAGCGATGAAGGAATTTTCAAAGATTTTATTCATTTCGGGGGTGTGAAAAATGCAGGAGGCTTTAGTTGTTATTTTGTTGTTAGCCCTTTGTCTAATCATCGATGGTGCTATAGTTTTGTTAGCCAAAATATTGCCAAAATATAATCCAACTTTTGTAAAAATGCAGAGGTTTGAGGCAGGAAATCCGCCTTTGGCAACTCCAAAGTATGTATTGCCAATGCAATATGCTGGGTTTTTAATCATGTTCATGGCAATTGAACCAATATTGGTTTTGCTTCTACTCTTCTCAGCTTATCCAAACGTAAGTTCAATTGCGCTAATATTGCTCTCAATAATCTTGGTAATTCCAGTAGTTTACGTTTCATATCAATATGCTTTAGACATTGCAAAGTTAAGGAGGGGTGCCTATGAGTAAAAGTATCGATATTGTTAGATCCGGCATATTGGCTCCAATAAAAAAATGGGGCACTAAGTGGAGTTTGTGGCCCGTCCATTTAGTTACAGCTTGCTGTGGTGCTGAACTTGCTCACGCTTTTGCATCAGGTTATGATGGTGAAAGGATTGGAGCTTTGAATTACGGTATTGCGAGACAAACAAACGTAATTATCGTTGAAGGTGCTATTACAAGGAAGATGGCTAAGGTTTTGAGGATAACTTGGGAGCAGATGCCAGATCCAAAGTTTGTAATCGTAATGGGTGCTTGTGGTTTGAAAGGTGGGCTGTTTTGGAATGGATATCACCTAGTTAGACCTTCTGAAGTTGTTCCAGTTGAGTATTTTATTCCAGGCTGTCCACCAACTCCTGAAGGGTTGCTTAGAGGGATTAGATCCTTGCAAGACAAAATTTGGGAAGGTAAGGAGAAAAATTCAATTGAGTTTAAGAAAGTTGAATTGGAAAGAAGAAAGATTGAGAGAAAAATCCCTTCACCACCAAAAATTGTTGCAAAAAATCCATTTATAAAAATTGATGTTCCAAAGGATGTAGATTGGACTTTTGGTAATAAACTTGTTGGTGAATTGAAAGAGAATTTGGGCAACTTAGCTGAGAGAATTACGATAACTGGTAAAAACAGAATTTGCATCAAGGTTAATCCTGAGAATTTGCAAAAAGTTGCTGCAAAGCTTAAAGACAAATTTGATCACGTAAAATCTGTGAATGTTATTGACGTTACGTACGACAATTCCTTTATTGTCGAGTACGTTGTCTCCAGTTATTCCGACAAAGAGCTAATGCCAGTTTTAGTTACGATAGCCACAAAGGTAAGCAAAAGTAATCCAAAGCTTCCAAGTCTGCATAAATATTGGATTAGTGCAGATTACTTGGAAAGAGAAATGCAGGATTTATTTGGCGTGATCTTTGAAGGAAATCCATGGGGTAATAGAAGATTCTTGATAGATCCAAGCACTCCAGAATATCCATTAAGAAAAGACTTCAAGCTTGAGGAAGAGGTTTATGTGAGAGGTGATCAAGAATGAAAGAGTTCAGCATAGACGTGCCAGTTGAACCTCCAACTGAATTAAAGCCACTGTTTGTGCCAATTCCTGCGGAATATGTTGAAGATGCTTACAAGAGTGATGAATTCATCGTTTTAGTTGGTCCTCAGCATCCTGGCAGTGGACACATGAGGATAATTGTCAAAGTTCATGGAGACATTATTGTTGACGCAATCCCCGATCCAGGATACGTTCATCGATCAATGGAAAAAATAGCTGAAAACAGGCTTTACATTCAAAACATTCCGCTGTTTGAAAGACCTTCGATAATGGATAATGCAAACTTTAATTTAGGCTATATAAGGGCAATAGAGGAATCTTTGAACATAGAAGTTCCTGAGAGAGCTAAATATTTAAGAACGATAATGGCTGAGTTGTGCAGAATAGGAACTCATCTGTACGATGCCGCAATCCTTGCAGTATTTATTGGTCACACAACTGGTTTTATGTATCCGTTTGCTGTCAGAGAAATAATTTGCGAATGCTTGGTTAGAATGACTGGTGCAAGATTTACATCTTCATTTATAATTCCCGGTGGTGTGAGGAGGGATGTTGACAAAAAAGTTTTGGATTTTGTGAGAAAGGCAACGTTTGAAATTGAAAGAAGACTTAAGAATTTCGAAAAGATATTCATAAAGAATCCGGCAACAATTGCAAGGCTAAGAGAGGTAGGGGTCTTGAGTAAGGAGGAGGCTATTAAGTATGGAGTTGTAGGTCCATTCTTAAGAGCCTCCGGTGTTGAGTATGACGTCAGAAAAATTGAAAGCTACGAAGCTTATGACGATCTTGATTGGGAGATAGTCGTTGCTGATGAAGGAGACGGATATGCTAGATTCTTAGTC
>QMZE01000247.1 GCA_003663025.1 Archaeoglobales archaeon | reverse complement strand
GATATTCTTTTGCTCAATTAGCTGTTCAAATCCTGTTAGGAACTGGAACCTTTTCTGTAAGCTGTTTATGTTGTATTATAATCGGTTGAGGTGGTGTCTGTGTTAAGTGGACACGTCCTTTAGGCAAATACACAACTCTTAAATTTACTTAAATTTATTCATAATAAAATTTTCACATAAATTAAATATATCTAATTTATAATATGACAGCTAATATAGTATGTTTGATGATTTAAGCCTGAAATACTCAACTTTTAATTTGGTTAACATGTAACATTGTTATAATGTTATTACATTGTTCAAACTTTTACTTAAGTCAAAAAGAATCTTAATTTCTTTAAATTAAAGAAAAAAACTGGAAGGGAAAAGTATAATATACTCCCTTAGTATTTAAAGATATGGCATTGAAACTCACTCAAGTTCAGAGGGACATACTCAACGCATTGATAACACTTTATAAGAAAAAAGGTTTACCAGTTAAGGGTGACGAGATCTCAAAACTGATAAACAGGAATCCCGGGACTGTTCGAAATCAGATGCAAGCTTTGAGGGCTTTGGGATTGGTTGAAGGTGCACCTGGTCCAAAAGGTGGTTACAGACCAACAGCAAAGGCTTTTGAACTTCTAACAATTACAGAACCTGAAAAGGCAGTTAAGGTTCCAGTTATTGTAAACAGGAAGCTCATTGAGGATTTGAGTGCTGAAGAATTAACATTTCCATCGTTACCACATCCTGAGGTTTGTGAAGCAAGAATAAGGATCGTTGGGGATATAAGGAGGATATTTCCAGGTGACGACATAACAATCGGTCCAACTCCAGTTAATGAGATGATGGTTTTTGGAAAGGTTACAGGTAGGGATGATACTGAAAACGTTATAATAGCTTCAATAATAAAGATACATGCAATTCCAAAGGATACAGTTGGTATGCACATGTCAACCCCCATAATAACAGTCAATGCAAACGACGATGTAATAACAGCATCAAAAGTTTTGCTAAATCACCAAATACATAGAGCTCCAGTTAAGATGGGAAAAGAGTTTGTAGGTATATTCTCCTTAAGGAATGCAGTTGAGGCTTTTGTAGAGGGTAAGCATCATGCGAAGGTTAAGGATTACATGGATCCAACGATAATAAAGGTTGAGAAGGATACGAAGTTGAGTGAAGCCTTGAGGTTGATGAGGGATCAAAACGTCAGATTGATAGTTGTGACTGATGATGGAAATCCTATTGGAGTTATAACGGATTACCAGATTTTAACGAGGCTTGCACCCGTTCAAGTCTCTCGTAGATTCTCCTAAATTCATCAATCCTCCTTTGGCTTAGAATACTCTTTAAGAACTCCAAAACCTCATCGTATGTTCTCACATCGATTGGATATGGGGCTCCATCCTTCCCACCCAATGCAAAGCAGAACTTTGCAGGATCTTTCTTGTCGTATGGTGTATCATAGACGAGTTCAGATATTAAAGCCAAAGCCCTTACAGTTCTCTTACCAATACCCCTTACCAACAAAAGATCTTCAAAGCTCTCAGGCTGGAGGTTGTAGGCAATCTCTAAAGCCTTCCAATCTATCCTCTTTGGCAAATCAAACCTCCTAAATTCACCATCCCTAACTATATCCAAAATTACCCTCCTACACTCCTCACTCTCATCAGATATCAAATTGAGAACTCTACCCTCAAACCTCTGAGTAATTATATTTTGATCGGTAATGGATGTCAGATGGTATCTTCTTGCAAGTTTCAAACTTGGATTCATACCCTGCTGAATCACACACCAATCCCTCTCAGTAAAGAAAATTGTGTGATGGTAGAGATCGTATCCATCCTGTATTGCTACGTTGTCAACCTTTGCCGAAAGCCTACTTATCCTAATAAGCTCATCTGCCCTGTTTTCAGCTAACATCTTTATCTCTTCAGGAGTTTTTAGAGCCTTCAAACCTTTACCACCCGCAACTTTTAATTCACAATCCATTGAATTTAAAACTTCCTTTAAAACCGCTGTCAAAACCGTTGTCGATCCTGAGGAGTTCCAATCAAATCCCAAGATGTTTGAGAAGGCTTGAAAGAATATTGGATCCGACAACCTAACTATCAACTCCCTCTCACCAAACTCATCGATTATCATTTCAACTATGAATCCCGCAAGCTTTACCATCCTACCAAACAACCACGGTGGCACTTTTCCACGATGTAACGGTAGATCAACAATCCTCACATAAACGATTAAATTTTAAGGATATTAAGGGTATCGGTTCTATGATAAAGCAGGTTATAGTAGTTAGAGATGACTTGAAGCTTTCAAGGGGGAAGTTGGCAGTTCAAGTTGCACACGCTTCGATAATAGGTTATGAGAAAGCAGATAAAAGTATGGTTGAAGCTTGGAAGATGATGGGGCAGAAGAAGATTGTTTTAAAGGTCAAAAATTTGGATGAGCTTATGAAGGTTAAGGAGAAGGCTGAGAAACTTGGATTGAAAACTGGAATTGTTGTAGATGCAGGATTAACTGAAATACCCCCAAACACAATAACAGCTGTTGTTATAGGTCCAGACTATTCAGAGAAGATTGATAAGGTTACTGGAAATTTACCGCTCCTCAGATAACAAAAGCTTTTTAAATCGTAAATTTTTAATTTTACAAGCTCCGGTGGTGTAGCCCGGCCAATCATACGGGACTCTCGATCCCGTGACCCGGGTTCAAATCCCGGCCGGAGCATGTTATATTGTTTTCTAATACTTCTCTTAGTTTTTCTTCTAAAAAAGAGCTAATATTAATTCCCAATTTTTTAGCTTTTTGTAACAGATTTTTATCGATTTTAAGCAATTCTAAACGGTTGGACAACCAGTTGGACAACTCCAACGATACAAGGAAATTCTTTTCATCCAATTGATAAATCCCTACCTTTCTCCCGATCAGCTCCGAAAACTCTTTAGGAAACCTTATGATTGGATACTCGAATCCCTCTTTCGCTTTCTTCTTCCCTACAATACATTCTCCAACTAATTTCATTTAATCACCTACAACAAGTCTGATAGCTTAATTTCATACTTCTCAACTTCCCCTCTT
>QMZE01000246.1 GCA_003663025.1 Archaeoglobales archaeon | reverse complement strand
TCCTTAATCTCTCATCATCCTTACTTGTAACACTTTTACTTATGGTGCCGTCAGCGTGCACCATGCCTGAGTCCTCGTCTGAAATCTTAGTCATGATGCCTAGCAGCTTATCTCTTCTTAAGGCACGTGTTTTCTGAAATATTGGTAGGTATAAGAACATGTGGAGGGATGTGTCCATTATTGGAGAGAGTATGAAACCGTGTTCACTGTGGAATTCATCTATTAGTGTTGCCATGCCAGCTTCCTCCTCCATTTTACTGTCTATCATCCCGTAGGTATTAACGAATAGATCGACGAATAGGTTTCTCCCGGCGTTGGTTAAGCCTGATTTCTGAAGAATAATAGGCGTACCTATCCCCCCGGCTGCCAGTATTACATTTTTAGCCTCAATCTCGTATGATCCTTTGGCACTATGCACTTTAACTCCTTTGACTTCCCCTCCCGAGTGTAAAACCCTGTCTACGGAGGTATTTAGAAGCATTCTTGCGCCCGCCCTAAACACATCTCCAATGTACATCTGACTTGACCATTTAGCCCCGTACTTGCAGCCGGTGACGCACATACCGCAGCCTCTGCACTTAGAGAAATCTATGGATTTAGGCATTGGTTTTACATTGTATCCCAGCTCCTCCGCCGCTGTTTTCAGCCTCCTCGTCCTCTCACCCATCATCTCCTCAGGGAATGGTGAAACGTGAAGCTCCCTTTCAGCCTCCCTAAACTCATCCTCCAACTCTATCCCGTAGTTTTTCAGGGTGGCTTCTGAGGGTCTTACGGCATTGCCAAGTGTGACTACTGAGCTTCCTCCAACCATGATGGTCCTGTATATCTCAACTCCACCCTTAGACTTCTCCATTGGTAGAAAGCTGAGGGGGCTTAGAGTAGTAAATTCTATGTATATAAGGGCTGCCTGGACTCCGAGCCTAAACCTACGCTGGTGCAGACTCTACACTGTGCCCTTCGTAGATGCTTAGAGCTATTCTAAATGTTTCTTTAACCTCAGACTCCGAGGATGCACCGATTACCACGCCGTAAACCTTATCTACATGAGATATGAAGTTTAAAGCCTCTTTCGGCTTCAGCCTCCCAGCAGCAAGCACCTTCTTCGCCAGGACTACGCCTTTAAACATGGATATCAGCTCAGCGATCCTTCGGAAAGGCATATCAGCCATATATCCAATCTTGTTTAGTGGAAGAAGGAGTATCGGGCATTCAAGCTTGGACTTCATTAGCCATTCCAATAGTCTTCCCGGCCTGTGGGTGACAAGCCCGTAGCTCATACCTTCTTCCCTTACTGCATCGTAGACCTCAAGAATTCGGGTGGCTTTTAGGCTGTCTGTTATCGATGCGTGCACCAGGCAGGCTTTAGCTTCGAGACCCTTAAGGACGCCAATTTCTGATTTGTAATCATTACAGCCTACAGTGCCAACTACGTGCTCTGGACACTCGTTCCTCAGCTTCAGTTTTTTGGTGGCTTCCACCAGGGGCTTGAAGGGTAGAAGCTGGAATCCTTTTACTCCAAGTTTGTACGCTGCTGAAACAACCTTTACGATGTTTCTAGGCTGCAGGTAGAATTTCCTATAATATTCTAGCGCTCGGAAGCCGAACTGTCCAGCTCCTATGAATGGGCTTGACCCGATGAAGACACGGGGTAAATCGTTCACGCATCGTTTACCCCTGCCTAAGCTATAATTTTACCTTCAGCCTATAGATAGTGCCCGTTGTGTGATGTTTAAATTTGTAAACTTTGAAACTGGAGCTATTTTCGAGGCAGTCTTAGGCCTGGCAGTTATGGTGCTAGGTATGAAAGGATTTTGTAGGGGATGAATGCTTTAAGCCTTCCCTGCAGGGTGTTTCTCCCCAGCACTCTAAATCTTCCCTTCCCAAGAGATACTATTATGTCTCCTATTTCGTATCTTGGTAGTACGCTTGTTGAGACTATCAGGCTTCCGTGCTGGCCTCTCTCCAGCATGAATAGTGGTTTAACCTTTCCCCCGGCTTTGACCTCGTAGAGGTAGACGTCGTACATGGGTTTAAGCCCAGGCGTAGGCCACTCTTGGACTCCTAGGGCTCCCTCGCAGGCGCCGTAGAGTTCGACCACGTCGGCCTTCCTCCAGTAGTGTTTAAGGAATGGCTTGTATACCATGTGGATGTCGGGAACCCCGGAGAGGAATATTACTCTAAAGTCGAAGAGGCTGGATACCCTTTTATTGACCCTTCTCTCCACGTATCTGGCAAGCATGTAGAGCGGTATGGGGGATGAAACCGTGAATGAGACCCCTCTGCCGGCTGGCTCCTCTAATACCATGTTGTAGAGCTTTACCCACCACTTTCTCCCAATCTTCGTTCCGAGCCGGTCTACATGTTCGGGTATAGGTGTCTGTTTAAGACCGAGAGCAGGAGTTATTAGTCTTGCATGCATCCCTGAGATATGCCCGTATGGTGCCTTAGACTCTGCTTTGCCGGCAAGTCCCTGGATGCTTGGTGGATGGAGGGAGAGGACGTAGCCTGCTAGGTATTCGAAGCTTGTTGAGAGGCCGTATAGTGCTAGGGCTCTTGCTGAGACGACTATTCTGTCTGATAGGTCTCTTGGGGTTACGGGTATAAGCTTCGGCGGACCACGGGTCCCGGAGCTGGCGGCATAGTATGAGGGGGCTGAGTCTAAACCGGCGTTCCACCTGCCCTGAAGAATATTCCTGAGAATACTTTTGTACTCCTTATACCTTAAGACTTTAAATTTCAGCCTGTAGGACTCGAGATCCCTAACCTCCCCGGCTTTCTCGGACCACGCCTCAGTCTCCTCGTAGGCTTCCAGCAGTGATTCTAACACTTCGGACTGGCTTCTGGCAGGGTTATCTTGAGCCTTCGTATAGTCTTCAAGCCTGGCTTTTCTTATTATCGTGTCCTCGAGGCTCCTCAACATTTAGAGTTTAGGTTGGGATTCTAATATAATCGTCTCGGATGCAACTCTAAATTTAAGCCGTACCCCTGAAATACTTCGATGAATGTTACCCTTGTCGACCCGCCGAGAGGTCCGTGGGATCTGCTTGGGGAAAGTGTGATGCCTCCACTTGGC
>QMZE01000245.1 GCA_003663025.1 Archaeoglobales archaeon | reverse complement strand
CCTTGCAACCCTCAAATCCCCCTTGCTCTTCCTCAAATAAACTCTGTAAGTTGCAGTATGTGCGACTATGTGTCCTCCAATTGGTCTCGTTGGATCTCCGTAAAATGTGTCTGGCTTTGCCATGACTTGATTTGTAGCAACTATTGCAGCGTTGAATATCTCCCCAAACCTCATGAGATCGTGGAGGTGTCTGTTGAGCTTCTGCTGTCTATCTGCCAAAGCCCCTCTACCAACGTATTCAGCTCTGAAGTGTGATGTAAGCGAATCCACTATTAACAGTCTTACGGATCTCCCATCTTTTGAAAGTTTCTGAGCAAGCTCCTTTGCATTGTCCACGAGCAACATCTGATGGTTTGAGTTGTATGCATGGGCAACGTATATGTTCTTCAAAACATCCCTCCCATCCAAGCCCCTGGCTTCAGCCATCTGGATTATTCTCTCTGGTCTAAAAGTCTTCTCTGTGTCTATCATAATTACAGATCCCTCCAATCCCCCCTCATCCCTTGGAAGTTGAACGTTAACAGCCAACTGATGACATATCTGAGTTTTACCACTTCCAAATTCACCGAAGAACTCTGTTATAGCCTGGGTTTCAACCCCACCACCCAAGAGTGAATCCAAAGCTTTGCTTCCAGTAGTTATCTTACCTATCTCACTTCTCCTCTGAAATATTATCTCACCACTCTCAAAACCTCCAAGATTTGCCATCTTCCTTGCAGCTGTTATGATCTTTAGTGCTGTCGCTTCACCTATGTCTGCAACCGCACTTAACTCTGCAGGTGAACTTACAGCAATAAGCTCTATACTTTCATATCCAGCTTCCCTTAACTTTTCGGCTATTGCAGGTCCAACTCCAGGAAGATCCTCCAATTCTATAATCTTTTCCTCCTTCATCATCACCACCAAACTTATATACATTAAATCAAATGTCACATTGCTCCGCCTCTCACGCCCGATTGATAAGCATGATATCGGGTCGGTTAGCGGAGCTACATACAATCTCTCTTACCTTATTTTAAGATTTTGATTTAGATTTATTTTATATGCAAACAAAAATGTATTTGAGAATTTAAATTGTAAATGTAACTTTCTTGAACATCCTTTAAGGTAAAACTGGTAAGAGTAAAAATTATATAACTATATTGTGGTCTCACATGCATGGATGTAGGGGAAGTTCTGTTGAAGAACGATGTAAAGCAAGTCCTATGTGCCTTCTCGGATGTTAGGGGCTATCTAATGACGTTCTCAATTCCAGCAAGGGAGTTTATAGATGGAACAGCTTTGGATGGGATTGGATTCGATGGGTCTTCGATAAGAGGTTTTAAGACGATAGAGGAGAGTGACATGGTTTGGAAGGCAGATCCAGAGACCTTGAGGATTGTTCCCTGGATAAAAGATCCAATTCACAAGTCAGCATTGATATTTGGAGACATCTACGAGGCTGGTGGAGAGGTTTTGGCCGATTGTGATCCAAGGGGTTTCGTTGCAAAGGGTGTTCAGAGGAGGTTGGCTGAGAAGGGTATGTCAGTAATCTTTGGTCCAGAGATTGAGTTCTTCGTGTTTGAAAGCTTGGATCCACTTAGGATATCCTGGGATCTCTGGGTCTCCCCAAACGGTGGTGTTGGAGACTCCTGGGGACCTCCAAGGGTTATGCCAGACAGTCCAGAGATGAGGACAGGTAAAAACTTCCTAATAAGACCTAAGGAAGGTTACTTTAGACCACCACCTGAGGATACAACCGTAGAGTATAGAAATGAATTGGTCTATCATCTGGAGAAGATGGGCGTCATTGTTGAATACCACCATCACGAAGTTGCAACTGCTGGACAGATAGAACTCGACTTCAAACCAAAGGAACTCGTTCAAGTTGGAGATGCATTCTACATATACAAGTTTGCAGCTAAGAACATTGCAAAGATGAGGGGGTGGATTGCAACATTCATGCCAAAACCACTCTACCTAGACAATGCTAGTGGGATGCATGTTCATCAGAGTCTATGGAAGGGTGAACCTTTCAAGGGTGAGAATGTGTTTGCAAATCCAGAGGATGAGTTTGGTTTAAGTCAGACCGCAAGATACTACATAGGTGGATTACTTGAGCATGCAAAAGCATTAACTGCCCTATGTTGTCCAACCGTTAACAGTTACAAGAGACTAGTTCCAGGATTTGAAGCACCAATATACATATGCTGGAGCCCCAGGAATAGGTCTGCACTCGTCAGAGTTCCAATGTATCTGAAAAAGCCATCCATGATAAGAGCAGAATACAGAGGAGTTGATCCAAGTTGCAATCCTTATTTGGCAATGTCTGCAATGGTTGAGGCTGGATTGGATGGCATAAAGAAGAAGATAGATCCAGGAGATCCTGTAATGAAGGATGTTTATGAACTTTCACCTAGGGAGAGGAGGGAGCTTGGAATTGGTGAACTTCCTACAACACTCAGAGATGCCCTTGATCATCTTGCAAGCGATGAGGTGATTCAGAAGGTTCTGGGATCCCACATATTCGATGTCTTCATGAGCATAAAGATCGATGAGTGGAATCAGTATTGCCTCTACATAACTCCCTGGGAATACATGAAATACATGGACATCTAAATAAATATATACGTGTGATATAGGTTAAGGTGGTGATTGGTGTGGGTGTGCATAGGATAACGAGTGATGCTGCAAAGTATTATGCCAAGAGGGAAAAGGTTTTGGGTAGTGGTATAACAATCCTAGGTATTGCGAGTGAAAAGCTCAAAGATTTAAGCAAAGATCAGTTGGAAAAGCTTGGAGATCTTGCTGCAATGCTCCTACCCCACGCACCTGGATATGCTGGAAAAACGATGCCAATTATAGCAAGGTTACTTTGGAGGTTGGCAGGTGAAGATGAGAAAGAATTTAGATTTGTAGAGCTTGAAGAGATTGAGAGGTTTATAGAGGAAATCAAGGAGGAGATAAAATAAAATTAAATAAAATTTTATTTTAAGTATCGTTACTTTAGTCCCGTAAACTTTACAATCCCAGAATATATTTCATTGAATTTTGATGAAGCTGAAAGATTTGATAGAGGAGCTAAATTTGTTTGAAAGAGAAAGAACACCGAAAGAGATAAGAATACTT
>QMZE01000244.1 GCA_003663025.1 Archaeoglobales archaeon | reverse complement strand
TATGTTTTCTATTTTCTCTTTTGTTGAGATATCGTATATCCTGACTTGAGAGCCTGAAGCGACATAGAGATAGTTACCATAGGCGATCGCATCATAAGAAGCCCCTGCATCCCATTTTCCAATTATAGAAACCGAATTCGCTACCGCTGGCAGCACCGCTAAACAACTGAGGAGCACGAAGAAAAATATCCGCAGCAAACATGATTTAGATTTCATACTTTCTTCCCTCATTTTTATTTTTCTTTTTTAAATGCTCTCTAATGTAAGCTTAATGAGACAATCTACACACGCAGTTTTTATCTCACCTCTCTCCAAGAGGATTTCGCTATCCATACCGCAGAAAGACGCACTTCTTTCCTCATCCTCCGCACAACTCAACAGCAGCACTCTTCGCAACAAGCGAATCTCAACTCTTCCGCTTGCAGCTCAGACAAAAAACCTGCTCCTCCCACCCCCACCGTCTTGGGTGGAATAATGCCTGATTATATATTTCTATTTAGATTTCTCCTTATTTCTGAACTTCTATATAGATCATGTATTTCTCCATATCTGGCATATACGGTTTCATAGGATATTGAGGATGCGTATAAGATAAGAGGCTTGGGCGTAAGAGCATAAGGATTTATGAACGCAAGCGTAGGATTATGGATTTCTATATAGGAAAGGGAAGTGAATTTCTGGGAAATTTCATGCGAGGCTCTTAATCCCAAGCATGACGCTTTCCTTATATTTCTATATATTCTATGGCGAATGTCAAGCGGCTTCCTATATGCTTTATAGGAAGGATGTCAAAAAATTTCACTGGAGCGATGCGTTATCTATATAGGATATGGACTTGGCATTCGTCAATATATAGTCGGTGTGAAACGCTTCAAATCGCTTCATACTCGGCATATTCATTATCCTTCTGGCTTACGATATTGAAAGAAAAATTTAATCAAGCGAAAGGCTTTAAATATGTCTTTCCTATTCTATTATTGATGATAGCGAGAGTGCAAGACGAGATGGCGACTGAGGAGAAGGAAAGCGAAATGAAATATGCGAAAAGAAATGAAGGGAAACATAAACATTTAAATACTCCTCTTCCTAATATAGAAATAATGAAGGAGACAAAAGCGGGACGGCGGATGCGACCGAAAGGCGTATCCGCCGAGGTGGTCGGAATGGCGAGAAATAAAGAAAATGGGAAAGCAGGGGAGGGAAGGCCCGAGCCCTCTCCACAAAATAGCGAAACGGGGGAATTGTCCGTGGAAGAAATAGAGAAGAGGATAAGAATAGCGCAAATGGAGGAACGGCTGCGTAAGGAATTAGAGAGAATTCAGAGGGAGAGAGAGGAATTGGAAAAGAAAGCGGAAAGTGCAAAAGAGACAATATTCGCAGAGATGGAAAAGAAATACGGCATAGATGAGAAGGAAATTAAGCGAGCATTCAAGGAAAGAGAGAGGAAAAAGGAAATCATAGATAAAATTATTGATGCAATAGAAAAAAAGGGAAGCAAGGCGTATGAAAACAAACAATTTAGAGAATACATGGACGCATGGAAAAGAATTCGCACCATGGAGAAGATGGCGGAAGAAGATGTAAAGAGAATAGCGGTGTTCATGGACGAAGCGAGGAAATTCCTTGAAGAAAAAACGGCATCTAAAGGTCGTGCAGAAATCCATCACTCAGGCCGCATGAATGCCGAGACACTGCAGATATTAAAACATGTGAAAGAAAACGGTGGAACAGTGGCCTGGAAAGACCTATTGAGATACGGAAAAGAAGAGCTCGGACTTGACACCGATACATTCAACAAGCGCCGTTGGACACTCTTAACAAAAGGTTATATAGAGAGAGACGGCTCTGATGTGAAATTGACACCGAAAGGATATGCGAGGCTTGAGGAGGAGGGATATTAAATCCCTCTTTATTTTTTAAAAATCGGGAGGTGATGCGAATGGGAGAAATAGAAAGAAGAATATGGAAAGAGATGGAAGAAAACGAAGACTTCAGAGAAATCCTAAACGAAAACATGCGAAAGACTGCAAAGAGACTAAAAAACATATCTTTCTTCAGCGAGACATTCAGAAGATACATGGAACGGCTGGAGCGGGGCGAAGTTGAGATATATTAGGAGGTGAAAGAGATGAGAATAAAAAGAGAATGGAAACCGAAAATTAAACACATCATAGAAAAAACTTTGGAGGTCGCAGAGATAGTCGGAAGAGCAGTGTTGTTCGTGGTAATAGTGCTTGCGATTGAATTGGCTGTTTGGGGGATAGTATCTTTAGCATGTGGGAGGTGGTGAAAGAATGGAGGACATAATGAGAATAGTGGAGATGGCAAAACAAGCGGATGAAAAAGTTGGGCACGGCATCAGCCAGGCTTGCAAGGGCACGGGAGAGGTTAGTGGGAGCAAGGCGAGAAGAGGCGATTAAACAACTAGCACGGCACCAGGAACCCCTTGATGCTGCCTGGCGTCTCGGCTTGCTTGGGGAAGGAGGAAATAACAGTGATAATGTGGTGGGCTGGCAGGCCTTTTCTTTTTTATTTATAGGCCGATCCTATATAGGCTTTGAGGTAAGGAATTTCCTTTGTTCTTTGTTTTCTTTTCTTTTTTTTCTTGGCCGGCTAGATCTGGCTGGCCTCTTTTTATAGATCCCTTTTCTTTTGGCCTTGCCCTTCATATATATAGTATAAGAATTTGCTGAAATTCAATTTTGGTGAGAGATGGGGAGAAAAGAAGAAAAATGGTATGAGTGCGTGGGGTTAGCAACTTTTGATATGATAGTTGCTACTCACTCTCTTTGCCAATTCCTGCCCCATTTCTTTGCTAAATCCCACGGCGTCATACCATAGAGCTCCTTATTCGCTCTCCATACTATCCTTCGCCATCTCTTCTCGGATGTCTTAAACAAGGATAAATAAAATCGCTCCAGCCTCCTATCCTCCATTTTGCTCACCTCCAAATTTCTTTCTATAGCCTTGTTGAAAATTCCCTTCTTTTCAAATAACCTGATCCGCTCATCGTCTCTCAATCTCTCACCAAATCACGCCTTTCATTAATTGGAAGGATTTCCGAAGAGATGGCGAAACTCAAAGGAGAAACGATTTTGACTTCCCAATAC
>QMZE01000243.1 GCA_003663025.1 Archaeoglobales archaeon | reverse complement strand
GACTCTGATTAGGACTGTGTGGTCGTAGCTAGCGGACGGCGACCAGCCAAGAAAAGTTAACGTGCACGGCTTTTCTGGGCATCGCCATTCTTCAGGCCAGCTTACGGTTTCGCCGTCGCCGCGAATACTTGCTCCCGTCGGTTTGGGAGCTATTTGCTCACTACCGTAATAGACTGCGATGTGAACTGTGCCTGCACAGCCCGGCGGAAAATAAACATGAAAACCTATAACAGTCCATTCGTTAACGGATATTTCCACACTAGCGGGGCTGTTCTGAGCCGTGCCCGCTGGAACTGTAAGCAAAGATGTGTAAATGGGCATTTCTAAACCTCAGCATGCCATTTCAGTACCACATTATCTGTACCAGCTGGAGGTGCTGCTGAAAATGTAACTACCAAGTTTGTGCTGTCAGCAGTTACATGTTTATCTCCTGCTGCATCGGCACTTGCAGCTTCAACATAGTATGTTGTTGGTGTCGAAACCAGCCCGTGTGGTATAGTGAATGTTATTGTTGTTCCGTCTCCGCTAAATGTTGCAGTTCCACTATTCTCAGTAACGTAGCCAACGTTATGTTTTATAATTGCTCTGTATTGAGATGGTTGAGTTTGAGGGTCAGATACTGGCGTGTTGGATGACCCTTCAAACATATTGTTAACGATTTGCACTTTGTAGCTGACGTCGCTAAGAGCTATTGCAACATCAAATTTGTCGAACTGGTTATTTAATATGAGCATCGGATAGGTTTTACCGCAACGAATCCCGTTATGGGTGCGTGTCCCGTCATAGAACACGTTGCCAGTAATGATTGCTCTTCTGATTTGACCGTCATCATCATTATAAATACAGTAAGAACCAGTATTGAAAATGTTTCCTGTGATTATAAGTTTATCAATTACTCGTGAACCTTCCGCACCAATACAGCTTTTTGCATTGTTTCCGTTTATTTGATTTCCTGTTATAATCACCTCGTACAAATCGGCAATAGTGCTGGCTTTATATAAGTTTATAGCATGATATGTTCCAGAGGATTTTGCAGATACATCAGTAATGCGGTTGTTTGAAATTATCACGTAGCTTCCCTGAATCTTTATTGCCTCCATGCTACAAGCTCTGATTATGTTGTTGCTTATAATCACGTTATATGCGTATTCTATGTTTATGGCAGGTTGCCACATGCCTGTGAAAACGTTTTCCGACACTATAATATGTTTTACGCTTTTCTGGGGGTTTTCGGTTGCTATTCCTCCTTCTGTTTCAGCAAAATAGCACCCTCTAACGAAAAGGTTAAAGACATCAGCACTGGACGTAGGCATAAGCTTTATTGCATAATCATCGTTATGCTCAAAGGTGCATCTACTAAACCAGTGATTCCAGTATTGCCTGAGAATTACTGGACTCCCCTTCCAACGGTCAAACCAGCAGTCGAAGAACATAATATCAACTGCACTACCCACGTTTTGCACTATTGCACTCACGTTTGAGGTTTGGTCGTCTTTGTTACCGTCAAAGTGCAAATGTTTAAAAACGGGTAGCTGATAATGCGTTGTTTTAGCTGGTGGGGAACTGGCAGGGTCAAGCTCAAACATATTGCAATCAGCGTTGTCCGCCAGTTTGAGCACAGTCATCCCAACATTATCCTGAAAGCTCGGATTACCCCCTGACCCTTCTCCTTCAATAATAAATCTCTTGTTAATGTGAATTGTCTTGCTTATTACGTATGTTCCTCGCTTTATGTATATTTTCACCCCTTCCGGGTCTGCGTTGTTTATCACGTTTTGCATTACTGTTGCTGCGTCATTGTCTTTATACTCCACTTGTCCTGTTCTGCCGTTTTTTGCTTTGATTAGGTCTCCTTCCTTGTAGATTATGTAGCTGGCTGCGTCCGGCGGCGGGTTATAGTAGTCGCTGCGAACCGACTTGCCGCCCGCTTCGAATGTTCTCACGTATCGGATTGGCAGCTCACCATAGCTCATTATTCTTCACATCTTATAGCTGTTATGTAAATGTTTGTCGTGCTTGCATCTGATAAGAGGTAACAGTTAAGTTTTTCGTTTACGCCTCCTTTAATGTCGTAGGCCAGCTCTATTGGCAAAGCTTTTCTTGACTCGAACTCCAGATGCGTGAATGTCGTTGTGTCCCATCGCAGCTCCACTTTGCATGCGTTGTCAACCGATATGATTATGGATGCTAACCGTATAGCTTTGCCGGTTGCCGGCGTCCAAACGGCTTGAGTTGTGCCTGTAGTGTCGTCGCTGAACGCTGCGTACCTGTAGTCTTTGGCGTCGCGGTATTCTTCTAGGGTGCGGGTTACAAAGTCCTGCACCATCTTTTATTCTAGCACTCCTTCCAGCAGTATGTAGTAGCTGTGGCTGTTCGTCGTGTCCATGTTTGTTCGCCTGAGCTTAATGTATTCTCCTCCTATAAAGATTACGTTGCATTCGACTGTGATTGTGGAGTCGTCGCCGGTTAAGTAGCCGCTATCAGGCACGACTTGGTCTGCTCCACGAAAAACCTGCAGTCGGAGCTGATAGTTTACGCCTGACGGGAAATGCACTGTTACGCGTTTCAGCGTCAGCTTTTTCGTTGACGTAACCTGCACTATGCTGTCTTCGTCTGTTGTGGAAGCCGGGACGCTTGAGTGTTCGCCGTAGCTCCAGTTTATTTCAGCCGCCACTTCCAGTTGGCACCAGCCTGTTTACTGATGTTACTTTGTTTCCAGTTCCAGCAGTATGTACGGCTGTATCGCTGACGAGCTGTGCTCGTTTGTTATGCTGTAGTAGAACGTTGCTCCTTTCGGGAAGTCTATTTCTAAGGGTATGGATTGGTTGCGGTTCACGTCGAAGTTTTCGCCTCTGACTTCGTCTAGCGTGAAGGTGTACTCGTCTACTCTGAAGGTGCAGTTTAGGAATCGCGTGCCAACTTCCGTGGCCGTGTATTCGCGGACATAAATGCGGTGGATTATGTAGTCTTTGTCTGCTGACCATTCGCCGCTAGCCGTTGAGCCGGCCGCTATGCTTGAAACTTCGATTTGCTTTAGGTATATTTTGCCCATTAATGGTCACCTCACTCTCTGCGTTCGTATCTGGCGACTCCGTACAACGTTATGCTTGCG
>QMZE01000242.1 GCA_003663025.1 Archaeoglobales archaeon | reverse complement strand
CTTTATCTCAACACCTTTCAGCTTCGTATTTCCAATGACCATCACAACTACGCCGTTATCTTTGAGAACCTTATCCATCTCCTCAAAGCTGATCTGCATATCTTCAAAGTAAGCTTTCACGGCCTTACTTAACCTTCTATCCTTCTCAGCCAACTCCTTGACGATTTCAACTGCCAAAGAGCTTTTGATTTTAATACCTTTAGATTTGGCAGACATGCTACCTATATGAATCTTCGCTTAATTGTCTCAAATCCTCCACCTGCTCCAACCAGACGATGCTAAACTTGTGAACGTCAAAGTATTCGTAGGATGTAACATACGGAGGGAAAAGAGTATCAGATCAACGAAATCGTCAACAATGGAAGACAAGCTTCTTGTGTCTCCCTTAAACACCTTTATCCATGTCGAGTTCTTAAGATTTTCCCAAAGCTGGTTGTTCTTTTCAATCATCCTTTCGACTTGCTTGACAAACGTTTGGATTGCATTGGGAACATCTTTCCCAAAATCCCTACATGGCTTAACACTCTTCATTGACCACCAGAAGCAATCCTTCTGAATATTTGAAAATGCTACCAAGAGAAAATCTCTAAATACTTCATCCTTAACATCCATTAAAGATCCTTCTCATATCCATCAGCTGTTTCTTCGGTATCCATGAACTTAAGATTTCAAGGGATCTCTTGGGTATTTGGAAAGGTTCAACTTTGTTAAGTCCAAAGAGGATAAAAAGATTTCCCAATTCTCCCTTAGCTTTTTTGGTTCAATTGGATTTGCTTTAACCTTTGAAACGTAGTAGGCTACGGGATTAATGTCAACACCTATGACATTCCTTTTGGAAAGTCTTACTTCCAAGAGTGCTGTGCCTGAACCACAAAAAGGATCTAAAACTATCTAATATGGTTTTGAATAAGTTTCTATAACTCTCCTTGCAAGCTGAGGTATGAATTTAGCTGGATACCTGTGAATGTCGTGTGTAAGGTATTTTATATCTACACTCTCAAAAGCCCAGGATTTGTCGAGTTCAAGTGATCCAAATTCCAACCTTGACATCCCTATCACTCAACAATCTCCTCAAGTTCTTCTGGAGCATGTGCAAAAACTCTTAAGCATTCGTATTCCATGAAGTGAAGTTTGGCCAAAACAACGATCACATGCAAGGGATCTCCAAATTTATAACTTTTCAATCTCTCAAGCCTGTCACACCTAACAACGGGATTTTCACTTCCAGCCCTTGCAATTCCAACTGCAAAGAGTTCTCCAACATCTCCAGTATCTACTAAGATGTTTATAGCATCCCTTATAGTCATTGGTTTTGGATGAAGATCTAAGAAGAGGAGTGTATGTGCATTGATACTCAGATTTTGCATTATAACATCCAATGGGACCCTAGATTTCATCCAGCTTACAGTCGCAGACTTTCCAAACTTGTAATTTTGCAATCCAGTCAAACTACATACAGCGTTGATTATGCTTCCAGCGTTAACGATTTTTGTCTTTATACCCCTCTTCTCAGCTTCAAGTCTTAGGGATGAGTGGGTTGTGGCAATCATGGGGTCTCCAGGTGTCAGTATAGTTACTGTCCTGTCTTTAGCTCTCTCAACAATCCATCTACTTTTCTCCTCCAAATCACTCCTCTCTAACATCTTGATTTTTTTACCAATAAATTTCTCTATTTTATCCAAGTTAGTTCCCATGAGTTTTGAAGTGTAAAATTCTATGTAAACCTCATCTGATCTTCTTGCTATTTCAAGCCCCTTGCAAGTTATATCCTTCTCATCCCATAAACCCATACCTACGAATATAAGCATGGAGTTTGAACTTTCTGTATGTTTATTAGGTTTAAGAAGGTAAAATCTTGAATGTGAGAGTTTATATGAATTCAATGGAAATAAGACTTTAGCAGGGCTAGGCATATAATGGAAAGTTAGAGTGGGTGATTTTACCTGTTAATAGGATTTACTTTGTTTATTTTCCAGAGTTTGCTCTGTTAAACGACGTTTATTTTTTAACAGCTTTATTTTGGTTGACACCCTAAAGCTTTTTAATTCTTATTTGTGATCTGTAAAGATGGTTTGTCTCTTGATTGTAATAGGTCTCATTTATTGTTGCTTTAAATCAACCGAAAGTAATCAGCAATCTACCAATTTCGTCAAATTCTGGGATTATGATAAGTATGTAACAATCGAAATTGCTTCATATTGCACAAAGGGTGAACCTTCAGGCAAGATGTGCAATTTTCGATGAAGATGTGGAGAGATTAAAACACAACGATAAGGTTGTTGAACTCATTTTCAAAAAACCAATAAACGTAACGATAAACCAGTGGATTGAACCAGAGGAGAGGGTTCATATAAAAATGGATGAAAAAGGTTACAGGATTTTGCAGGACGTTAAAAAGATATTCTTCGTTTTGGGAGGGGGTCACATCCTTATCAAGCACAGAGAGGTTTACGGTTGCTAGGCAATACTAAAAGATGATAAGATAGATAAAAGCTGGATAAGTGAAGTGAGAAGTGTTATTGAGGGATTTTATAAGGTTGAGACTGTTGGTTTTAAGCCAGAGAAATACGATGGAAAAACCCTCGTTGCTTACGTTACAGTAAATTGCTGTGAGATGGTTACAGTCAAGAAAGTTAATTCAACTTACGAGATCATTGAAGGGCAGTGTGACGAACTTTGCACGGTAAAGGTAACAATATACGACGTTCCTGAGGGAGCCAGAGTTGAGTTCATCGATAAAGATGTCGCATATTGTCTCCTTACGTTAACATTAACGGCTTCTGTGGATGGTCAACCTACGACAGATGTAATAGCGATGAAGGTTGCATGAGGGGTGGTGGTTGCTCTGGGCAAGTTTGCCAATCGAAGTTTGAAGAGCCAATAAAACTACGCGTGAATGGTTTGACTGCTACGATGTAGACAAGTATGGAGTTGTTTGCAGATGTGTTGATGGAAAATGTAGATGGATGAAAGCTGTTGAACTATTGGATTCAGAATTAGAGCCTATAGTGTTATAATTGCATTTGCAAAGCTTAAGCAAACTCTTTAAGTTTAGAGTTGATTTTACAGTTCAAACAACAAACAGAGCAAAAATTAAAATCCAAAATCTCCTG
>QMZE01000241.1 GCA_003663025.1 Archaeoglobales archaeon | reverse complement strand
TCCCTTACCCTCCCCACATCTCCAACGTATTTATTCACTAAATCCATATCTCTTCCTTATCATTCCCTCCCCTATATCCCCTTCGTTGGGAACTATGGTTAATTAAATCTTTGAGAAAAAGTCTTAAATTCGAGGTTCAATTTAAATGTGAGCCGCCGTGGCTTAGCTTGGTAGAGCGGGTGATTCGTAATCACCAGGTCCCGGGTTCAAATCCCGGCGGCGGCTTAATTTGAGGTGGAAATGTGATTTGGAAGTCTCTCGAATCGACTGTGATCTTCTTTGTGAAGACTGCACCTGTTGTAATAACATCCATCTACGTAATCTCAAACCTGAACAAAAGGAGTTACATAAGGAAGTTGATACTTAAGCTCACACCATTACTGAGAATGTTAAAGCTGAATCCAACAGCCTTCACTGTTTTTACACTGAGCTTCTTCAATACAATCGTAGCCTATTCTTTCCTCTCAAATGCTTGGAGAGATGAGAAAATTAAAGATAGGGATGTAATTGCAATATCCCTATTAAGTTCATTCCCAAGTGTTTTTAGCCATCTTTACACTTTCTTCATTCCATTTGTAATACCAATATTGGGATTTCTTGGCATCATCTATACAGCTTTGAGGTTAATTGTTGCACTCATAAAATCTTTGATAGGTTACATGTTGGTTGAGAAGTTTGAGGGAGATGTTAAATTTGAGAGTTATGAGAGTTCGGTGTCTGAGAACATCGTAAGGATCTTGATAGTTATGTTCTTCACATACCTTGCAGTTGATCTTGCATACAACATTGGTCTATTCAACATCCTAACGAATTTACTCAAATTTTTACCCATAGAAACCCCCGCACTGATGATTTCGATACTGACAATATTCAACCTTAGATCTGCAATAGTCTTGACAGCAGGACTCGTTGAGAGGGGTTTGAGCTACAAGTGGGCTTTGATTGGTCTTCTACTTGGAAACGTCATAAGCTTCTCTGTGAGATCTGCAAAACACTCCCTTCCCCTGCATCTATCACTATTTGGAAGCTTTGGATTCAAGATTGTCCTTTTAAACTCTCTCCTAACTCTACTCCTTGACGTTGTAATAATCTTCTTTCTTCTCCTCCTGTAACGGTGAATTTAGATGGTCGATAACAACATTTTTAAATAGTGATTGCAAACGTTGAACGATGGTTAAAAAACCACTCGATGTCCTAAACAGGGCACTGCAAACACCAGTGATTGTGAGGTTGAAGGGAGGGAGGGAGTTCAGAGGAATATTGAACGGATACGACATACACATGAATCTAGTTTTGGAGAACGCCGAGGAGATTCAAAACGGTGAGGTTGTTAAGAAGTTGGGTAACGTGATAATTAGGGGGGATACCGTAGTTTTCATATCTCCATCGGAGTGATGTGGTATGTCTGACGGGACAGCCTCTATGGGTAAGAGGGGAAGGAAGAGGGTTCATGTGAAGTGTAGGAGATGTGGTAAGACTTCGTTTCACAAGAGGAAGGGTTACTGTGCACACTGTGGATTTGGAAGGAGTAAGAAGTTGAGAAGTTACAACTGGTTGAAGAAGAAGTAGATGTGTGGTGTTGTTGGTGTTTACTGTGAAAATGAGGATTTAACCTCGACCCTAACTTATTATTCACTTTACTCCTTGCAGCATCGAGGTCAGGAGTCATCGGGTATTGCGATGTATTCGGATGGCATAAAGATACATAAAGGAATGGGTTTGGTTACAGAGGTTTTGAGGGATGTTGTTCCGAAGATGAAGGGAAAAGTTGCAATTGGTCACGTTAGATACTCGACAACTGGTGAATCTAAGCTTGAAAACGCTCAGCCAATCTTGGTTAGATCCAAGGTTGGTGAGATTGCAATATGTCACAATGGAAATCTTGTAAACTACTATCAGTTGAGGGAGGTTTTGGAGAACGAAGGTAGAGTTTTTGCAACAACTTCTGACACAGAGATCATAGCTCAACTTCTCTCAAACTTCCTGATGAAATACGACATATACGAGTCACTTCAAATTTTAACTGGTAAGCTCTTGGGGAGTTATACGATCACAGTCCTGATAAACGATACATTGATAGCTTACAGGGATCCCTTGGGATTCAGACCACTCTGCATAGGTGAAATCGATTCTGGTTATGTCATAGCGAGTGAGAGCTGTGCTTTGGATTCTCTTGAGATTGAAAGGGTATTCGATGTAAAGCCAGGTGAGGCTGTTATAGTTGAGGATGGGGATGTTGAGTTCTTTAGGGTTGCAAAAGCTAAGAGATGTGCAAGGTGTGTCTTTGAATACATATACTTTGCAAGACCAGATTCAACAATCGATGGAGTTTCAGTTTACAGGGCAAGATTTAACATGGGGAAAAATCTTGCAAGGGAGAGCTCAATTAATTGTGACATAGTTTCTCCAATTCCAGACAGTGGAACGACGTGTGCAATTGGATACGCAATGGAATCCAAGATTCCTTATTCTGAGGTTTTGATAAAGAACAGATACGTTGGCAGGACTTTCATAATGCCAGAACAGAAGCTCAGAGAAATTTCTGTAAGATTAAAGATGAACGTGGTTAGGGAGAATGTTGAGGGTAAGAGGATAACACTCGTTGATGACAGCATAGTTAGGGGGACAACTTCGAGGAAGATAGTTGAGATGGTTGGTAGGTTTGCCAAGGAGGTTCACTTAAGGGTGGGAAGTCCTCCCATAGTATCACCATGTTACTTTGGTATCGACATGTCAACGAGGGAGGAACTTATAGCCAGTGATAAGAGTGTTGAGGAGATAAGGAGAATACTGTCTGTGAACAGCTTGGCATATCTGAGCTTGAAGGGTTTGATAAAGGCTGTTGGAATTAAAGATCTCTGTTTGGCTTGCCTAACAGGGATTTATCCAGTCTGCGTTCCAGGTGAGATCTGCGATAACTACAAATACGATGTGAGGTATTGATTTCATGGGAAGGGCTTGGAAGTTTGGGGATGATGTTGATACGGATACAATAATCCCTGGAAGGTATCTTGTTATAAACGATCCAAAGGAACTTGCAAGGCACGTTTTTGAAAATGTAAGACCTGAGTTTGTAAGGGAAGTTAGAGAGGGAGACTTCATAGTAGCCGGTGAAAACTTTGGATGTGGG
>QMZE01000240.1 GCA_003663025.1 Archaeoglobales archaeon | reverse complement strand
ATATCGATATAGCTTTATCAGAAGATCCGCATTTGGAGGTGAGTGATATCGTAGGTAAAGGATATACAGATGAGGAGCGTCCTGATGAGCTCAGTAATCTTGTATATTTTAGAGGTAGATACTATTCTTATGCGGTTTTTGCACAGCTTTTTGGCATTAGCGAAGCCACACCTCAGTTTGTTCGCGCAAAAGATACTACCCCTATTCCTGACTATTTCGGAGAGGAAGAGCAAGAAGTTCGCAATATTCTGCGAAGACACTTCCTTGGTAAATATGTTTTCGAGGTATTTGATCATGTGTGGATCTGGTTAACATCTCCTACTAAAACTATTTTTTCAGTTCCCGTGGAGGATGATCAAACAGTCTATGCTATTGAGTCTCCTGATCGGGGTCCAATAGCAGAATTGCAGAGAGTGAAGGTAGCAATAGATTCTGGACAGTATTCGGGGAATGACTTAAAAACATTAAAAGACAGACAAGCACAGCTTATCAAAGAGCTTAAGGGTATTAGCGTTACTGAAGTTCAACAAAACACTATTGGAAGTGCTGTTGAATTCCAAAGGTATCAGAAGAGTCTCGAAAATAATTACCCTATTGATGGTCAGTTCCCAGGGCTACAAGAACAGCAATACCAAGCCTTTGAGGGTATTATTACAAGCGTAAATGAGAGTTACAGCGACGGGAAGTATCAATTGCAATTAAGCTGTAAAGACGTGATGCATTATTTGACGTTATCGCGTATCATGATTAAGCCTTCTTTAAGAGGAACGAGTGTCGATGCACCTAAAGGATTCTTAAATAATCCCATTTGGCGAGAACGAGATCTCAAACCTGCGAATTTGAATCCTTCGCAAAGTTTTAGTGATTCTCGAGTAGGGCAGTGGAAATCGGGAATGTTTGTTACCTACGACGAATTCTTATTTGGGAACGTAGGTAATAATCAGCAACAAAGTGGACTTTTCGAAGGAGGAGGAGCACAATACAAAACACCAGTAGATGAAGGCTTAGCCAATCATGGTGTTTTCTTATCGACCCAACCTTTTGCAGGTATCGATGCAGCCAATGTTATTAGTTTTTTAGTCACAGGTATCCCATATAACTTTGATACGTTCTTTCGTAGTGGTTTAGAGTTTGGGCGACTCTTCGTTGCTAATAATCCAGGAGGTGCTCAGATCCCTGGTGTAACTGATGGTTATTTCGCGATGTTGCGCCGTCAGATTGCAGGAATAGATAACAAGGGCCAGAATGCACATCTTGGAGATTTTAAGCCATATACGTCGATCGCAGGTGACTCCAAAGAACTAACAGCTTTAATTGCAGATGAATTTCAGCAATATACGACTAAGTTGGATGTACTCAAAGTGGAATTGCAAAAACTTGTTGACGCTGGTATACTATCACTGACAGATAGGGATAACCTTATTGAGTTTGCTGGCTATGGACAAGCATTATATCTTACCGAAAATCCTATTAATCTTTTTACCTCTAGTGAGCCACCCGAGCAAAATAAGATTCCAATACGTTTAAAGCCAATGATCCGAGAAATTGACAGATTGCAGTTGAATCTTCTGGGGCATCGTCAATTAGAAGCTCAACAAGCTGAGGATGTTGAGCGGTTAGTGCAACAACAAGGATCTATAGGAGAGTCTTCTGATAGTATCCTTACTAAGGCGTTAACAGATAATCCACTCGAAGCTCGAAAAGGAGCTATCGTAAGTAATACAGATGAGAATCTGTTGGTAATTGATTCTGCTTACTCAGGTAATCTTGATATTCAAGCATTCAATCGTGAATTGGCATCGTCACAATCGGCTTTTAGTTTATGGCAGAGTGAGTATGATACACCCCTAGCTACATGTCAAAAAGCTGCCGAATCGATTGATTTCGAGTTTTATGCAAATTCTCAAGGACACCTGTTATTCAAGCCGCCAACATACAACCGTACTCTTAAAGAACATTTGGCTGATTTCGATACTGTAGATAAAATAGTGAAGCCACTGTTGGCAGCTCGTTTTAGCGGAGCTGATGGTCGTAAATTTGAAGACCAATTACGTAAGAGCACTATTCTGGAGAGAGCCTTAGATGATTTCTCTAGTCAACTACAACGCATGCGGGCGAATAACCCTAACAATTTTGATCGCTTGGCTCATCCCGATGCAACTAAAAATATAGCCTATGTTTATTCTAGATTGGGTGCTCTTTCTGGGGAGGATTTAGCAGAAGGGATAGATACATCTATAGACACTGACGGTGTTACCGCTGGGGACCTCGATATTATCATCAGCGATACAAAGCAACATATAGCTATAGCTGGAGATAATGAAGATTCTACTGAAGCAAAATTTGAAATACAAGTCAAAAGTGTTATTGGTAACGCTTTAAAAGTTGAGGCATTAGCTAACGTAGTTGGTCCTGCAGTGCGAAAAGCAAGAAAAGATCTTGATACATTCTTTGATGATCCAAGCACAGCTATTATTGTTGACGAAAATCGCATCCATGTAATAACAGATGGTAGCATTATAAGCTCTAGCTTCGCGGAACAACCACCAAAATTCACTCGTCTTGATGTTCAGGGTCAGCCAGACCTTGTTAATTTGGCAGAGGCTGGAGAAACATATTATTGGGCGGGTGGAGTTGATTTTGATTTATGGCGCGATTATGGTTTTTTACAAGAAAGTAGAACCAAACCACAGTTCCATTCGGGTCCCGCATGTGCTCCATATTGTCACGCCTTATTGGGACGACAATGGGGTAAGATTTTTTCAGGTAGTTTAACTCTCAGGGGCGATAGTAAATATCGTCTCGGTGATTGTGTATTTATTGAGAGTCGCGATATGTATTACTACATTGAGGGTGTACAAAATTCGTTTACTTATGGCTCTAGTTACACTACTACCCTAACATTGGGATTTGGGCGAAGAAGAGGGTGGTATATCCCTCACCCCTTTGACGTATTAGGAGATTTGACATCTAGAGCATATTTTGATCTATATGAGGACCACAAACAGCGTAATCTCGAAGGGCAATTATTGGCAATTTCTGAAGAGGAGGCGGAAACACAAGTAGTAGCATCTGGTAATAACAGCGTTGTGCCAGGAGAGGGTGGTGTAGCCACAGCGCCAGTTGCAGAGGATATGGT
>QMZE01000239.1 GCA_003663025.1 Archaeoglobales archaeon | reverse complement strand
CCCCATATGAGCCTCAATCTGGAAACACCTTACCAGGCATTCTTGAGAAAGCTTCCACCTGAGAGAGTTATGGGTTATGCGTAGAGTGGTTTGATGGCGAGAAATAATTTTAGGAAACTACACAACTTTGTCATCTACTGTAAAGATAAAGTGTTATTACTTAAATAACAATTTATATTATTTAATCTTAATATAATATTATGACAATTATGTAATGTTAAAACAATCAACTTTTTAAATCTAAAGAAAACAATGTCACTATGACACACAATCACATAAAGATTCTGATTTTCGGAGTTGGGAAGATGGGTGACTTTTTCAAGGAATTCTTCAAGGTTAGGGGATACTATGTTGCAGGGTATGACGTTTTAAAAGAAAAGAGTGATGTTGAGCTTAAAGATATATCAAACTTCAATGTTATATTTGTCTGTGTCCCAATGAATGAGATTGAGAATGCTTTAAAAGATATAAAGAGGTTTGCAAATAAAGATGCCTTATTAGTTGACATATCATCTTTGAAATCATATCTGAGATACTTTGATGAGAGTGGATTTGATTACATGAGCATACATCCTATGTTTGGTTCGGATGTTGAGATTGGTTTGTCAAACATTATTGTTGTTCATAGATCAGGAAGGGTGGAGGAAGAAATAATTTTGGATGAATTTAGGAGGGCTGGTGCAAATCTGAGTTATCTACCAAGGGATAGACATGATGAGATCATGGCTAAGATTCAGGGTTTAAGTCACTTCGTTCTTCTGTCTCTGGCGGACTATCTACGTGAAGATGTAGATGGACTGGTAGAATACTCATCTCCAATATTTTACATCCTATACAAGCTTGCATCTCGAATAGTTTCACAGAATTGGGGAATGTATTTAGAGATTCAGAAGAATGCTGAAGTTGAGAGGGAGAGGTTTTTGGAATACCTTATGAAGTTTAATGAGGATTTGAAGGATGATAGTTTGTTTGAAACAATCTTTGAGAGGTTGAGAGGTAAATACGGTGATTGTGAAAGTTCCATCATACTCGATTCATACAAGGCTACGATGAACCTTGATGAGATTGACAAGTTGAGGAGTTGTATAAAGGTAATAGATTCTCTGATACTCAGATTGATAGAGAAGAGGGTTCAGTGTGGTAGAAAGATTGCTGAAATAAAGAGGGAGATGAACGAACCAATAGAGATATCGGATGTCGAGGAGATGAAGTTGAGATATCTAACTTCAAAGACTGATTTGAATCCAATACTGATTCATAAGATATTTGACAGTTTGATAAATCTTACAAAGGAGGAGGAATACAAGATTTTAGGTATAGAGAAGAGGCTTGCAGTTCTAGGACCAATGGGTAGCTTCAGTGAGGAGATGGCTTTGAAACTTGTAGGTTCTAGGTTACCTCTAATATACTGCTCAACAACAGATGAGATAATAAGGGCTGTTGAGAGTGAAAGGGTAGATTACGGATTGGTTCCAATTGAGAACTCAATAAATGGAACAGTTTTACCTGTTTTAGATTCTCTACTAAACTCAAACGTTGAGGTGTTTGGTGAGTGTGAACTTGAGATCGTTCACTGCTTAACTGCGAAGAGAGATATTCCTCTAAAGGATGTCAGAGTCGTTTACTCTCATCCCCAGGCAATTGCTCAATGTTCAAACTTCTTAAGGAACTATCTACCACATGCCGAAATCAGATATACAACCTCCACAAGTGACGCCATAAAACTTTTAGATGAGAACTCTGTTGCAATAACTTCTGAGTATGCTGCAAGGTTGTATAAGTTGTGTATCCTGAGGAGGGGTATTCAAGATGTTAAGAGGAATGTTACAAGGTTCTATCTTATAAGGAAAGGTGGGGAAAGAAAAGGAAGGATAACAGCCCTGTTCTTTGGTGTTGAGGATAGGGTTGGAGCTTTGAAGGATGTTTTGGAAGTCTTCTACAAGAAGAACATAAATATGAGAAAACTTGAATCTAGACCAGCAAAGACAGGATTGGGAGATTACATATTTTTTGTTGAGGTTGAGAAGGATCTTGATGAGAAAGATTTGAGGGATTTGAGAGAAGTTACAACATTTTATAAGATAATAGGCGTCTTTGATAGGATTGAAAGTTTAAATTTAATTTGAAATAGATAACTTATAAAATATTTAAATATTTAGTCTTAATTTTTTCTTAAGATAATTTTATACTTTAGCTATGGAGTTTATCTTAATTAATCCTTTAGATGTTCTCTTTTTAACTCTAGTTAAAGCAACGAATAGTAATGAATTGAAAACTTATCTCATAACCTTAATTAACGCTATTAGAGGGTTAATAGCGTCGTTCACGTTACCAAACCCCCTAACACTTCTATAGATTATATAATATATATCCCACCTATAATACTTGTTATCTTTCCCTTTTGAATTTTAACTTTGGAACATGCAAAGCTATAACATAAACTATAAATACTATATTATTTATCTACAAGAAATATAGTAATCGTGATGGCCAAAGTTACAACGATTTAAGTTAAGCTAGAGACTAAAGAAAGTATGACAATCTATAAAGTAATATAATAAACTTGAAGAATACGAAAAAGTGTAAAAGCAAATGTTGAGAGGTATTATGACGGAGATAAAGATGGAAATAAAAATGATCCCTGTCGATAAGATTGTTCCAAATCCATTTCAGCCAAGAGAGACTTTTGATAAGGAATCAATAAGGGAACTAGCGGAATCTATGAAGGAATATGGACTACTACAGCCAATAATCGTCAAACCTTTAAAAAATGGAAAATATCAAATTATAGCAGGAGAAAGAAGATGGAGAGCATTTCAATTTGCTGGGCTTAAAGAGATTCCAGCTATTGTGAAAGATATTGATACTCCAAGACAGCTAATAGAGTCTTTAATTGAAAATGTGTAAAGAGAAGATTTGAAGCCATTAGAGAAGGGAAAAGCTGTTTATCAGATTTATTTAGCTCATGGAATTGAGATGCCACCAAAGGAGTTAGTAAAAGTTCTTAGAAGTATTGACGAGTATCTAAGTCCAAGGGAAAAAACACACTAGAACCCGGGATTTAAACCCGACTGAAAGGCAAATCTATGAAATTGCAAAGAAAATACCTTTCTATAGATTATCTCTTGAAAGTATAACAGTCT
>QMZE01000238.1 GCA_003663025.1 Archaeoglobales archaeon | reverse complement strand
GCACATAGTGCAGGAGCGGTTGTGGAATTACTTTGGACTGCTGACAATTGGAATGATATGGTTGATTGGGGTGTAGTAGAACACAATCAAGACGGAACACACAAATCAGCCTTAGTTACTACCCTAAAGGCTACAGGAGCCGAAATAGACACAGGGACAGAAGACGCTAAAATAGTCACACCTAAAGCAATAGCGGATAGTAGTATTCCAACAGCCACATCGACGGTAACCTTTACTAATAAAAGAATAACCAAAAGAGTAGGAACTTCCGCTTCGGCCGCTACTCACACAATCAACTCTGATGATTACGATATGTATACGGTTACGGCTCAAGCAGAGGCGGTTACTTTCGCTCAGCCGTCAGGAACTCCAACACAAGGACAAACTCTGATAATTAGGCTAAAAGATGACGGGACAGCTAGAGCGATTACTTGGAATGCAGTATTCAGAGATGGGGACACTGACCTACCAACAACTACCGTAGCTGGTAAAACAATGTATTGTGGCTTTTTCTACAATACCACTGATAGTAAATGGGATTTAGTTGCTTATTTAGATAACTTTTAATGGCATTAAATAGTTGGCAAAAAATAGACCGGGTTATATCAGGTAAACCGTTTGGCGATGGTTCAGGTGGTAATGCTACAATTTCATCAGACCCAAATACTCGTGAAACATGTACAGCCTCAATTAACTCTACTTCATTAACAGCAGGAGGGACTGGACTAGCTAACGGCGATATTGTTTTAATTCACCAAACACAAGGAACTGGAGCTGGACAATGGGAAATAAATAAAATTGCAAGTGGTGGCGGGACTACATCTCTAACTCTCAAAGAACAAACACACTATGCTTATGTATCGGGCGCTCAAATAATTAAAATCCCAATGTATGATGTTGTAACGGTAAATGCTCACACCATAACAGCCTGGAATGGTTCTAAGAATGGAATTGAGGTAATTTGTGGAAGGACAAGTATAACTGTAAGTGGAGCGATAACAGGAAGCGGAGGCACTGGGACATCGTCTAGTTCAACGCAGACAACAACTACTGGCGGAGGTTTTAAGGGTGGCTATCAAAGGTATGGTGCAACAAGTGGACACGGTGGTCATCAGGGTGGTGGAACAAGTGGTGCTGGTTCAGAAAGTTCTAGTGCCAATGGAAATGGCGGTGGAGCTGGAATGTCGACTGGTGGTTTTGGCAGACAATCTGGTGGTGGTGGAGGGAATGGAACAGCTGGAGCGAATGGTGGTGGGATTAATACGGGTACTGTTGGAACTGGTGGTGGGACTGCTGGAAGTGCGGATTTAACAACAATGGTGATGGGAGGAGGTGGAGGTGGCGGTATAACCACGAATACTGGCGAGGTGGTTGGTGCTGGTGGAAGTGGTGGCGGAATTACGATACTTATATCCAAGACAATAACTGTATCCTCAAGTATTACAGTAAACGGCGGAAATGGAGGATCTTCAAACCAAAACGGAGGAGGTGCAGGTGGTGGTGGAGGGGCAGGGTCAGTGCTGGTGGTCGGACAAGATATCACGCTTGGGACAACCCAAATAACGGCAACAAATGGGAGTGGTGGAAACACAAATGACGGTAACGGTAAGGGGGGCGATGGTGGCGATGGTCGCATGGCAGTTCACTATTCAAAGTCTGTCAGTGGAACAACTTCACCTACCTATAATTCTACAAACGATACATCATTAGTTGAAACCAATAGTGGTTTTTTAGCATTTATGTAATTAAAAGTTATAATGAATTATAAAAAAATATAGTCAAAGAGATAAAAAATGACACTTAAACAATTCTTAGAAAAATACTTAGGTCAATCAAAGGGTTATCCTACTGACAAACAATATAAAGGTGAATGCCTTTCTATCTGTAAACTTTACATCAAAGAAGTATTTGGAATTAGTCCCCCACCATCGGGGTCGGGTTCGGCTTATGGTTACTGGTCTAACTTCCCAAATCCTTTGGGAACGGTGTTTAAGAAAGTAAATAACACCCCTGACTTAATCCCCCAAGAGGGTTGGATAGCTGTATGGAAACCGTGGTCAACAAATAAGTGGGGCCACATCGCTATTGTAGCTAAAGGTTCTACTAAAGGAATACTTAAAAACTGGGCTCAAAACTGGTCATCTAGGATATTCCAATTAGAAAGTAATCGGTATACGAATGTTATTGGTTTTCTAGTCCCAAAAAGTTATAATAATCCAGAGGAGCCACCTATGAATGAAATAACCAAATTCTTAAAAGAAAAAGATAAATACACCGAAGGTGATGTCCGTGAAATGTATGGTGCTTGGATGGATTTGGAGAATGTTCGTAAAACCCTAGACACTTGCCAAACTCTTACGAAGTCATTAGAACAAAATATCAAGGAATTAAAGAGGGAAAATAAGGAATTAAGTGAAAAGTGTTCAACTTTAGCAAAAGACCTAGACTCTGCTAATAGGAAAATTGTGAAGTTAAAAGAATTGGTGAGTAAAACCGAAGCTGAAAGAAACCAGTATCGGAAATGGTATGAGAAAACTCTGAGTCGGGACTGTTCTAAACTTAATTTTATTCAACTCGTTGTTATCTTGTTAAAGAAATTGCTAGGAAAATGAAGAATGAAACTACCTTTAAAAAATGGTTTATCGAGAAATCGTTCGCCATTCTCGCTATTGTTGTGGCTGTTGCTAATCTTTGGCTCTTTGCTAAGCTCACTCCTATTTCGTTACATCTTAGTGAAACCGATGGGAAAGTAATCGCTAATGAAAAACAAATTGAAACTATCCAAGAGAATATTCAATATATCCGCAACAGACTAGATGATGTTTATTTATTAATTGCAAAATGAAACTTGTAATCAAAGATAAAAAGAACCTAAAGAAATGGGGGGTAAACTTATTGAAGTTCACCGCTCCCGCCTTGTCAGTGTTCTTCGGATTATTGCAACAAGAAGTTCCCTTTAAGCAAGCCAGTTGGGTTTTGCTATTGGCACTTTACGGGGCGATTTCTGATTATTTGAAAAAGCTAAAGTAAAAAGACACCTCATTTAAAACTCAACGCCGAATTGGTTTTGAAGTGTCTTTTGGGATATTATAACAATTATAGGTTTAAAGTCAAAAAAATATGGAAGGTAGAATAAAACCTGACAAGTGG
>QMZE01000237.1 GCA_003663025.1 Archaeoglobales archaeon | reverse complement strand
GGAATATTATAGTTGTTCTAATCTCATGTTGAAAAAGAAAGGATTTCGTAGTCTTAATACATCTAAAAGAAACTGAACCCAATTTTCACATGTTTGTTCGACAAAGCATTGATATTTGCTTTGTTGAAAATTAGTCACAAACCTTGTTAGAGGATTGGAATATATAAATGATAAACGGCCTTTGGTTGATTTGCTGGAATCTAAATTCGATAATTATCGAATATTTCAACAGAGCAATTGATATTTATAAAAATTTAATCTATTTAAGCTTTTGCCTCTTATTTCTCTCCCCTAAAAAATTTAAATTGAGATTTAAACATGTTACGATGAAGAAGGGAACGGCAATCCTATTGATATTCGTATCTACAACTCTGATATACTCAACACTCTTCAACGTCTTTGAAGGTGGAGACATACTCACATCCCTATACTGGACAATAATAACGATGGCTACAATTGGATACGGGGACATAACACCAAAAACTACCAATGGGAAGATACTTGCAATGATCATAGCAGTTTCTGGAATTGCAATATACACGGCATTTGCATCCGTAATTGTTGACTACATAACGGAAAGAAATATCAAGAGGATTCAAGGATTGATGGATGTGAAGGAGAAGGATCACATAGTCATAGTTGGATGGAACGAAGCTACAAAGGAAACTCTGAAGGAACTGAAAGCAAACATTGACTGTGAGGTAGTTGTCATTTCGGATAGACCAATAGAACATAGGTGCGTTGTTGGAGATCCAACCGATGAGGATACCTTAAAAAAGACTGGCATTGATAGGGCTAGGTTTGTAATAGTAAGCACTGGAGATGATTCAAAGACAGTCTTAACAACGTTAACTGTAAGGAAGATAAATCCAGATGTTTACATAATTGCAGAAGCTTTGAGGTCTGAGAACGTCGAACTTTTGAGATTTGCTGGAGCAAATTCTGTTATACTTTCTGAGGGTTTTGCCGGTAGGTTACTGGCAAGTGCAGTCTTTGAGGGTTCGGTTGTCAAGTTCTTCGAGGAGGTATCTACAAGCTATCGCGGTGAAGATGTTTTTGAGATTCCTGCAAACGACCTTGTTGATCTAAGCTTCTTAGATGCTATGATCAAACTTAAGGGTGAAAGGAATTACATACTTGTTGGAATTGTTAGAGAGAATGTCTTGATAAATCCAAATCCAGATGAGAAGATAAGAAAGGGGGATAGACTCCTTGTAATAGGGAGGAAGGGGGTTTGAAAATCCTTATATTCAGTTTCTGGATATTTTTTACATGGCAATTGAGATCAGGGAGATTGCAAAGTTTGAGAGGATTGGAGCACATTCACACATAAGGGGCTTGGGGTTGGATGAGAAGTTAAAAGCCTTGGATGTTGCTGATGGATTGGTTGGGCAGAAGAAGGCAAGGGAGGCTGCTGGTGTAATAGTCAAGCTTATAAAATCTGGGAAGATGGCTGGGAGGGGGATACTGATTGCTGGACCACCTGGAACTGGAAAGACTGCAATAGCTGTTGCTATAAGCAAAGAGTTGGGTAGGGATATTCCTTTCGTTCAAGTCTCTGCAAGTGAATTTTACAGCACCGAGATTAAGAAGACTGAAGCACTTATACAAGCAATGAGGAGGGCAATTGGTGTTAGAATTAGGGAGAGGAGAATTGTTTTAGAGGGAGAGGTCGTTGGATTGGATTACAACATGGTTCCAAATCCATACAATCCAACTCAGAAGATTCCAGAATCAGCAACGTTAAGCTTGGCAACAAAGGATGAGAGGAGGACTTTTACAGTTAGTGGTAGGTTGGCATTGCAGTTCATGTATCAGGGGATAGAGGTTGGAGACGTTATAATGATAGACAAGGAGACTGGTAGGATTGTAAGGATTGGAAAGAGTGAGAAGGCAAAGAAGAAATTTGATTTGGGGGATGTTGAAACTGTTGAGATTCCATCTGGTAGGATAGAGAAGGAGAGGGAGTTTACATACGTCGTAACCTTGCACGACCTTGATGAGGCAAATGCAAGGAGGAGTGTATTTAGCCTTTTTGAGCCAGTTAGCAGGGAGATTGATAACGAGATAAGGGAGGCGGTGGATGAGCAGGTGAAGAGGTGGGTTGAGGAGGGGAGGGCTGAGCTAGTTCCTGGTGTCCTCTTCATAGATGAGACGCACCTCATGGACATAGAACTGTTTGCATTTATGAATAGGGCTATGGAGTCTGAGATGGCTCCAATAATAATTTTAGCTTCTAACAGGGGATTTGCAAAGATAAGGGGAACGGATATTGTAGCTCCACATGGGATCCCACTTGATCTGCTTGATAGATTACTGATAATAACGACGGAACCTTACACGAGGGATGAGATAAGGAAGATAATTGAGATAAGGGCTGAGGAGTCCAAGATAGAATTGAGTGATGATGCCTTGGAACTACTTACGGATTTGGGTGAAAGGAACAGCTTGAGGTATGCAGTTCAACTACTTGCACCAGCACACGAGTTTGCAAAGCTCAAGAATTCTGGGAAGGTTGAGGTTGATGATGTTAAGAGGGCTTCGGAGCTTTTTGTAGATGTTGGTCAGAGTTCAGATTACCTTAAGAGATGGGAGGAGAAGATGGTTGCTCAATAAAATGCCTAGTGAAGTTAAAAAAGAAGAAAATAGGCATGTTGTTCGAAGAATATATAAAAAAGATGACTATATACAAATTCGATTCAACACTTATCAATTTTTCAACGGAGCAAAAGAAGTTGATTAATAGAGGTTTTCAAGATTAAGCAACACCAAGGTAGTTTCTTTGTTGTCGAATTTTAGCTTGCCAAAAGTCGTTTATATACTATGGTTATCACATATTGCTGAAGGTGCTCTGTTGAAGACATCTGACGAAATAATATTCCCATAGATTTAACTATCATCAATTTTTCAACAGAGCAAACATTAAGTGAACATCCATCAATCCAAAGCTTTCAACTTTTCATGACTCCCTAAAAGTCCATTCGCTGACAAAATTTCTTCAAAAAATGGACACAACAGTTAACGATGTTACTGTTAGTTTTAATTCAAATCTTCCATGGTCTCCTTAGTTCAACAGCCTTCTTTATTGCATTTAGAAGTTCCTCACCTCTCAAACCCCTTGCATTCACATAAACCTTACTCATAAGACAAGGC
>QMZE01000236.1 GCA_003663025.1 Archaeoglobales archaeon | reverse complement strand
ATAAAGATATTCTTCTGTTCAATTACTGCTAAGAGACCAGTTAAATGCTGGAATCTGTTTTGTAAGCTTTTCATGTGGTACTACAATCGGCTGAGGTGGTGCTTGTGTTAAGTGGACAGGTCCCAATGTTAAAACCGAAAGCTTTATTGTCCATTGACATTCCTTAAGCTGTGAAGAAGTTTGTAGAGGTTATTAAGCCAAAGCAAACAGCTCTGCTAATGGTAACGTGTATCACAGCATACATAATAGCTTCGAAGGGCATCATAAACATCAAACACTTCACACTTAGCATTATTTCAACATCCCTAGCAATCTCGGGAACAACAGCCCTAAACATGTGGTTGGACAGAGATATAGATTCCCTCATGTATAGAACTAGGAACAGACCTGTCCCATCGGGTAAGTTGAGTCCAAGGATTTGCATGGTTTACGGTTCAATCCTGTTCTTGGTTGGTTTTTTCATGGGTCTCCTCGTAAACATCTTGTTTGCAACCATACTACTCTTAGGTCTAATCTTTGACATAATAATATACACCGTTCTTTTGAAGAGGAGGAGCCCATACTCAATCATTTTAGGTGGATTTGCTGGTGCAATGCCAGCCTTGGCTGGTTGGTGTGCTGTTGAAAGCGAAATCTTGGGAGGAATTATACTTTCATCCATCGTTCTCCTCTGGATCCCAGCACACATATGGTATATAACCATGCACTACGAAGAGGATTACAGAGTTGCAAAAATTCCAATGTATCCACTTGTTGTTGGAATGGAGAAGGCATCTTGGACAATCGTTGCATTCATAAGTTTCATGCTCATAGCTGTCACACTTCTATACATACTGATAGATCTAAACTTGTTCTATCTGACAGTTTCATCCCTTTCAGTTGCATACTTCCTATACAGAGCTGTGAGGTTTGCAATATCTCCAGACAGAGTTAATGCAAAGAAGATGTATAAGCTTGCAAGTCTAACCTTGGGAATCATCTACATCTCCATGCTCTTTGGACTTTGGTGATACCCTCTCAACACCCTCTGGTGGTTCATCCCTCTTCCCAAGGTATGGACAGTGCTTCATGCAAAACTCAAACTGTCTCATCTGAGCCTTCAATTCAAACTCCATCTGCTTAAATCTAATTTTATAGAGATCTTCTCTGGCATTCATGTAGAGATCGAAAGCCTTGCATATAACGACATTCAAACGTCTGTCAAACTCTGCAAGATCCTCAACACTCATCTTCAACCTCCTGAGGACTATCTCCCTCAAATAGAAGAAAGTTCCAATACTACCTCCAGCTGATAGTCTTGAGTCTGTTGCAAGGTATCTCATCAAGAGATCCAGAGACTCTTCTAAATCTTTAAAATCCTTATTTGCAATTGCATAAACGACACCCTTTGAGCATTCGTCAAACAGACTTACAATCTCAGTTGATGGTCTTATTGGATACCTACTCAGAAAGAACTCCCTCCACTCCTCAGCAATCTTCTCCTTATTCTTTTCAAACTCCTCAAGCATAACATCACCTCACAAACTCCTCTCAAGTATGTCATACAACATCTCCCTCTTAAATTCAAATTTCACCCTCCTAAGCAGATAACTTAGAGTTCCAAATACAATACCCTCAACATCCCTAAAGTCATCTCTACCAATGTAATCTTCCAAACTACCTTCAAATCCTATGGAATCAAGAAATTCTGTAAAGGATCTCTCAGCATCCTCTGCAGATTTAACCTTTCTCCCAGTCAGAAAACTGAGAATCTTTGAGGAGTTCTCAGAATTCTTATGTATCCAGTATATCGATCTTGCACCAATCAAAGCCAAACCACACCCATGTGCAAGCTTTGGATTTATGCCACTCAATGCGTGTTCAATTGCATGGACGATGTGTGCTGGACTAATGTCGAGAGAAATTCCAGCAATCATCGATGCGTATAGCAAATTGAACTTACCCTTAAGATTCTCATCCTTTAAATTTTCACCTATCAATCTAGCACATTCAAATGATAGTGTTTCAACAAAGGGATTTGTAGTTTTAGCCGTCACAGCCTCGTATGCATGGAAGAATGCATCTATCGTCGTGTATATGGATTGATCTCTTGGAAGTGATAGGGTGTATTTTGGATCGTCAAAGCTAACGTCTGGATACCTAATTGAAACACCAATCTTCTCCCTTCCATCCGTTAAAACTGCAAACCTATCAATCTCACTCCCAGTTCCATGTGTCAGATTTACAACGATGAGTGGTAAAAGTCTCTTAACACTCTTACCCCTAAGATAATCCCTTGCATCTCCCCCACTTAAAGCTATGCAAGATGAGAACTTTGCAGTATCTATCACACTCCCACCACCTATCGCAATCAAACATTCACTCGACTCCCTCCATACAAATTCTGAAAGCTCGTTTGCTATATCAACGGTTGGATTTGGTTTTACCTTATCAAATACCTTGTATTCAACATCTAAATCTTCCAGAACTTCCTCAACATCCTTCAAAGCTCCACTAACCCTTGCAGAATGTTTCCCAGTCACAACAGTAACCCTCTCAATTCCATTCAGGTGTTTTGAAAGATTTTTAACAACGTTCAATCCAAAGTATAGTTTTGTTCCAGAATACTCAAGCTCAAAGCTCCTCATACCTCAATTACCTCCCCAATCTTAACAATCTTGCAGTTGATTCCCTCCTTATCAAGCCTTTCCTTCAAACCTTCGGCATTCTTAATCTTCCTCTCTGGATCGTAGTGAATTGGAATTACAAGATCTGGATTCAATCTCTTCATCTCTGAAACGTATTCATCGTAGAAGTCTGGAAAGCAAGCTGTAAATACAACTTTGGCATCTGCATCTGGGAACTTGGATGAATCTCCAGTGTGCAAGATTCCATTGTATAGGTAGCTAACGGATTCCTCAGACTTCCAACACCAACTTGGTAAAATTTTTATTCCTTCAAATTCTTTTCCAACCTCAGCCCTCATACCTTCGAGCTTGTAGAGTTTGAGGGTGTATTCTGGAGCAATCAGTTTTTTGTAGTTCAAAATTTTTAGCTTTTCAACATCTATGTGATCATCGTGTTCGTGTGTGATTAGAACGTAATCTATGTTTGGCTCTGGCTCGATGACAAAGTTTGGATCTATCACGATGTGCAAGTCTCCAAATATCTCAATACATGAGTTCCCAAGCCATCTCAACTTCATGTTTT
>QMZE01000235.1 GCA_003663025.1 Archaeoglobales archaeon | reverse complement strand
TCTTTGAAAGACTTGCATTAATTCTGACTGCAAGGGGGAATGAGAGGAGGGATATTAGGAACAGATTTATCAACCAGAGCCAGATCATGTAGAAAATCTTTTTATGGATTTAAAACTTTGATGTCAAGATTTGAATCTTTGTTGAACAAAGAAAGATGCTCTGTTGAGAATTGGTCAAACCTCGTTAGGGTAACTTGAATCTAAAATTATCGAATAAAAGCTTTTAAAAGCTTCTTATTGTTCCTCGTCATCTTTTCACAAAATTTCCAAAAATTTTTCGAATCTCAGATGTCGTTTGCATTTGTCAAATAACAAAATCTTTTGAAGGAATCTTGATAGCACCTAAATCCGCTAGTTATACCTAAAAAACGGAACCATTATATATTTCCAAAACCTAAATAAATTATGAGGTATTTGATACCTCTAATTCTGGCATTACTGATCCCTGTTGGATTGTGTGAGGATGGTGTTAACTATCCAAAGCATGGTGACATACTTGGACCTCACGGTTCAACCTTCATTTCAGACGATATTTTGGAGAAGATAATTGTTAAAAACGAGACTCCCCAGGAGTGTGGGAAGTGTCACGTCAACATCTCAAGAAACTTTGTAAGTTCATTACATTACACAACCGCTGGAATGTTGGAGGAGTTTAATAAGGCTTCGGGAAAAGCTTTTGGAATTGAAATGCCAAAAGCCTGCCTAAAGTGTCACACTTTAACATGTTCAAAGTGTCATGGAAACTTCACGACAGCACATACAAAGAAGGTTCCAATGGAGGTATGTGTTGAGTGTCATCACTCCAGAACAGGTGTCAACTACGTTGGATACCTGGGAGGTATGAAGGCAAAGGCACCACATCCAGATGTTCACTATGAAAAGGGGCTTGAGTGCATGGACTGTCACAAAGTTGAAGAGATACATGGTGATGGAAAATATTACAAGAGTGAAAAGCTTGCTGTAAAGGTTAGGTGTGAAGATTGCCATAAAACTGGAAGGATTATTAAAAACATGACAGCAAGATACGATCCAAACAGTGTTGCCCACAGGATTCATGATGGAAAACTTGCATGCTACGCCTGTCATGCTGGATACGTTCAAACTTGCTACAACTGTCATCTGGAGACCAAGAAGGTAGATAAGAGTTACATAGACAAGTTCTGGTTGATAAAGGGACATGATGGAAGGATAAAGCCTGCATACCTGATGGTTGTCAGTTACAAGAATAAAACGCATGTTGGATGGGTTGAATACTGTCCGCACACGATAACGGAGAAGGCTAAGAGTTGTAACTTCTGTCATGAGAAGGCTGAGATCATGTATCCACAGACTATCCAAAAGGGAGATGTTTTGGGACCAAGTAAAGCATCCTTCATTCCAGTTGACAAGTCTATATTGGGAATTCCAGTTAACACAATTGGATATGGACTAATAGTTGGAGTAATCGTAAGTTTGTTTATACATGCTGTGAGACGTTGGTGTAAAAGATGAGGGAGGTGGAAGTTTTAAGACACTCTTTATTTTATAGAGTTTGCCATTGGGCAATATTTTCAACATTTTTTATTCTCTTAATCACAGGAATGTGCATTGGAAGAATATTCAATCTAAGCTCCCCAGACAAATCCCTATTTTTAGATATACACTTCTATACGGGTATAGTTTTTGGCATCCTGTGGTTCATAATGCTTGGATACATCATAGCAAAAGAATGGAGGTTTTTCAGCATTAAGAGGATACCTTATGGATTAAAATTCTTCATCAAAGAGCTTAAGGCTTGGTTCAATTTAGGTCCACACGTTGAAGATCCAAGAAGATACGATCCAGAGAGAAAAGAATACGTTGAAAAGATAATACCAACGGAAGTTCTCGTTTGGTGGGGTTACTTCACACTTGCAATGATTATGGGGATTACAGGAATTTCAATATATTACAACAGTTTTTACATGTTTTTTGATGGTGTAGCAAGGGTTTTGATGGTGGATGACGGATACACGCTATTCAGAACAATCCACAAGCTTGGAATGTTCATATTTGGAGCCATTGTCCTAACACACTTTTATGCTGTGATTGTCTTTGGGGTTGTAAAATCGATGTTTACTGGAAGGAGACTTGAGAGGGTGAAATAGATTTAAACAGTTCACAAACCTTCGCCATGTTCAAGGTTGGGATACTTGGTGCAACTGGTATGGTTGGTCAGAAGTTTGTCCAACTCCTTTCAAGGCATCCATGGTTTAAGGTAACAACCCTAATGGCATCTGAAAGGAGGATTGGGAAGATATATGGGGAGGAGGTAGATTGGATTGTTTCAAGTGATGTTCCAAAGGATGTTTTTGATGTTGAGATGACTCCAATGGATCCAAAGAACTGTGATGCTGATATCGTATTCTCAGCCCTTCCATCCAACGTTGCAAGGGAGGTTGAGCCAAGGTTTGCGAGGGAAGGATTTGTAGTTGCAAGTAATGCATCCGCATTTAGAATGGAGGATGATGTTCCATTGGTCATTCCAGAGGTGAATCCAGATCACCTAAGTCTGATAGATGTTCAGAGGGTTAGGAGGGGTTGGGATGGTTTCATTGTCACAAATCCAAACTGCACCGCTATAATGCTAACGATAAGCCTAAAGCCTCTGATGGATATTGGATTGAGGTCTGTTAGGGTTGCTACGATGCAGGCATTGAGTGGTGCAGGTTATCCAGGTGTTCCATCTTTGGCAATAATAGACAACATAATACCATTCATAAGGGGAGAGGAGGAGAAGGTTGAGGTTGAACCCCTGAAGATACTTGGAAAACTTGAAAATGACAGAGTTGTTCCAGCAGATATAGATATATCAGCATCATGTCATAGGGTTCCAGTTATAGATGGTCATCTTGAAGCTGTTTGGGTTAAATTTGATAGGAAAGTTGAGATTGAGGATGCAGTTGAGGCATTCAAGTCTCTCAAACCCTTAGATCTACCAACTTCTCCAGAGAGTGTTATAGTTGTTAGGAGTGAGATTGACAGACCTCAACCAAGGTTTGATAGGGATGAGGGTGATGGGATGAGTGTAGTTGTCGGGAGAATAAAGAAGGTTGGAGACAACGAAATCAGGTATCTCGTCCTAGGTCACAACACCGTTAGAGGTGCAGCTGGTGCTAGCATATTGAACGCTGAGCTGATGATTAAGGAGGGTTACATCCAAAAATAGGTAGAGA
>QMZE01000234.1 GCA_003663025.1 Archaeoglobales archaeon | reverse complement strand
AGACCATAAATTAATTAAACTTAAAATCTGTAACCCAATTTATCCGTAGCTACATGCCAACTCTAAAATCTAATCTTTTGGGATTTCAACACTGGGCTTTATCCAAACCCCCCTCCTCCCAACTATCGAACCCTCAACAACACAACCTTCCTCCATGTAAACGTTCTCAGCAACGATCTTACCCAGAACCACACTCTCATTCAACAGATAGACATCCTTACCCTCAACTACGCCGTGCACCCTACTCTTACCAACAATCACGTTCCTTCCCCTGACGCTCCCGTAAAGCTCACTCTCAAAAACCTTCGCATCCCTACACCTAAGATTTCCCAAAACCCTACTACCTTCTATCCTCACATTCCTCCTCGTCCTTATGTAATCCAGACTAAGCTCTGAGTTTTCTGGAATTTCCAAAGGCATAAAGAACTCCTCAGGCTCAATCTCAATCTCCTCAACTTTTCCAAGCTTTAGCATTGCAAGTATGTAGAGTAGTATGAACATGACTATTGGCATTGGATCCTGTATGGTTATCAGACCCCTTGCCTCAAATCCCTCCTTTATCTTCACGTTCCTACCAATCTCAAGATCTCCATAAACAGTCAGTCTTCCATCTATGCTTGTAAACTCCCCAACGTAAGCGTCTCCCTTACTTATAACATCCCCCTTAACGTTGCACCATGAACCAAGTCTAACCTCCTCCTTTCCAAGTATATCACCAAGGATTTCGGCCCTGTCTCCAACGACAACCTTCCTGGCAATTATTCCGTAACCTACCTTTGAGTTTGCACCTACCAAAGCATCTCCCTCAACAACAACGTTCCTCTCCTCAAACTTCGTATTCCTTGGGATCACTAATTCCTCCAACATCTCAAGCACCAAACTTCTTAGCCTTATTTATTAGATCCAACACTATATTAAACAGATCGTTTCCAGTTATCCTGTGAAGTCCACCTTTATAAGCTTTTAACTCCGAGAACTCATCCACATCATCAACCCTAACATCTCTATAAACTATCGTTACCGGAACTGGATCTGCAGTATGATCCCCAACATTCACGGGGGTTGAATGATCCGCAGTTAAAATTAAACAGACCTCCGAGAAATCCAAACTAAGTAGAGGTTCCAAGGCTTTGTCAACCTTCTCTATAAATTCCCTTTTACCTTCAAAGTCTCCATCGTGTCCATATTCGTCGGTTGCCTTTATGTGTAAGAGAACAAAGTCGTAGCTCTCCAGAGCCTTCAAGGCACCTTCAACCTTTGCATTCAAGTTCGTATCCTTTCCACCCGTCGCACCCTCAACCTCTATCACATCCCCACCCAAAACCCTAACTACACCCTTTATGAGTGCTGTTCCAGAGATCACAGCCAACCTCATACCGAACCTATCTTCAAACCTTGGTAGGTGTGGAACCTTACCAGCACCTCTAAGCAAAAGGACGTTAGCCTTTGGCAAACCACTCTTTGATCTCTCAAGGTTTAAAGGATGATTATCCAAGATCTCGTGAGACTTCTGAATGAAGTAGTTGACTATTTCAGCTGTCCTTCTTGCCTTATCATCCTCAACCAGTGGAACACACCTCTTAACCTTCTTACCCATCTCCTTTGGATCGACATCACCAACCTCATCAGAAAGATTTCCCCTCAAAACCAATGCACCCCTATGCCCACTCCCCCTCTTGAATACAAATTCAACATTAAAATTGCTCAGATCTATCTCGTTGACAGCCTTAACAAGTTCATCCGTATCACTTATTCTTCCAGCTCTCCTGTCAATTACAACCTTATCAAAAACACTCCCCTCTCCCTCAACAGTCCCAAAGTTAACTCTAAATGCGACGTCACCCTCTTTAAGTTCTATCCCAACTCCCGCAGCTTCAATTGGACCCCTACCAGTGTAAAACTTGAATGGATCGTAACCCAAGAGTGCCAAGTGAGAGGTGTCACTTCCAGGTCTAACACCTGGCTTTATCGTATCCATTATTCCATTTATCCCCATCTTTGCAAGTTTGTCAAGATTTGGCTTTCTTGCGGAGCTTAGTGGAGTTACGGATCCTCTGTCACTCACACCATCTATGACCACCATCAGAACCTTTGACATGAAGATCGTTGAGCACAATACTTAAGAAGTTTTTTGAGATGTTTATTCATGGAGAAGTTGATAGGTCTAAGCTTGATAATACTTGGAGTCTTGCTAATGGTCATAGGTATCTTGTTCTACATTCCATTGAACAGATGGACGGAGAATCCCCTGATACTTTTACCCATAAAGAAGGATGGATTCTTCATAGGTTTCTCACCCATAATATTTCTGATTCTCTTGCTGATATACTTTCTTTTATTAAAATGTTTTCGTTAAGCAGAGTGTGTCTAATATCTCACCTTCTTTATTCTAATTAACAAAATTCTAAGAGCATAGCAAGCAACCCTAATAAGAACTTTAGCGATTGTCGTTTCCCTTAAAAAGCATGGACTATCTCCGAACCAGTTTGTTAAAGTGCCGAAGAAACCCAGATTCCTCTACGTTCTCTCTATCAAAGACTCTGTCTCTTATTCTGGCTCTGTAGCCTTTTGATTTTATCTTCCTTGGCTTGGGGTAAATAATAACTTTGTTCAGAAAAATCCTAGAATATTCAGCATCTCCGTAAATGTATCTACCTTCAACCAATTCTTACTTCAACAGGAAAGTTTCATTGTATGTTATTGCATGAATCTTTATTCCTTCTCCTTTTTTGTTGGTGAATATCGTTAAATCAACAAAGCTTTCTGAGTATACCAGCCTTTGAAGTTCCTTCAGGATTTCGTTGACGATTCCATGTAAGAAGCTATCTTCTTCTCCCAGAATAAAACGAATAATCTATCCTTATTCTAATTTGCTTCACTCTAACTTCTGCCGTTCTCAAAGATTGTCCCTCGAATTCCTTCATAATCAGAACTTTGATTATCGTTTTTATTACTGACGGTGTGAATAGCGAAGCTAGTGGAATATATTGAGTGTGATATGGCTTCGGAGAGGAGGAAATATCGGCAAGGAATTTAAAAGTATATTTTTGAATTTAGGTCGATTATATTCCTTGGTTTTGGATTTAAACCAATCTTACTCCCTAGAATTAAACAACGGAAGGTAATAACTTTTATAGAAAGTATCAATAATTCAAAGAAGTTATGAGATTCCTCCTATTTTTATTCAATATGTTTTATATTTTCACACGGTCAGT
>QMZE01000233.1 GCA_003663025.1 Archaeoglobales archaeon | reverse complement strand
TATCTTGTTATAAACGATCCAAAGGAACTTGCAAGGCACGTTTTTGAAAATGTAAGACCTGAGTTTGTAAGGGAAGTTAGAGAGGGAGACTTCATAGTAGCCGGTGAAAACTTTGGATGTGGGAGTAGTAGGGAACATGCACCCCTTTCTTTGAAGGCTTTGGGTGTTTACGTTGTTGCGAAGTCTTACGCTAGGATATTCTTTAGGAATGCAATAAACATTGGATTGCCAGCTTTTGAATGCAGACACACGGATGATATAGAAGATGGAGACAACTTAAAGTTGGATATTGATAGAGGTATTATAGTCAATTTGACAAAGGGTGAGGAATACGATTTAACTCCAATTCCAGATTTCTTGAGGGAGATAATTGAGTGTGGTGGTTTGATAGAGTTTTGCAAGAGGGTGGTAAGATGTTGAGTGTGAACGAGAGGGCTTACAGCATAGTCGAAGATCTCATGGAGTTTGAGGAGGATTACCGTGTTGAGGTTCACGAGCTTAAGAACAATGCAACGGTAATAGACTGTGGAGTGAATGTTGGGGGTAGCTACGATGCTGGAATGTTCTTTGTCCAGATTTCAATGGGTGGATTGGCTGGGGTTAATGTTCAACTTGAAAATGTTGGGGATGTTTCAATACCCTTCATCTACGTCTATACCGATTATCCAGCCTTGGCGTGCTTGGGATGTCAGATGGCAGGTTGGAAGATTGAAGTTGGAGCCTTCAGTGGATTGGCAAGTGGTCCAGCAAGGGCTTTGGCTTTAAAGCCAAGGGAGATATTTGAAATTTTGGATTACGAGGATGACGCAGAGTATGCTGTTTTGACTATTGAGTCCAAAGATCTACCAAATGAGGATGTTGCGGAGCATGTTGCTGTTGAGTGTGATGTTGAAACATCTGAAGTTTACATGCTCGTAACAAGTCCAAACTCTTTGGTTGGCTCAATTCAGATAGTTGGTAGGGTTATAGAGGTTGCACTCTTCAAGTTGAAGAACTTGGGTTACGATGTCAACTTAATAAGGAACGCTATGGGTAAGTGTCCAATTCCTCCAATATCTGAAAGGACAGATGCCATTGCAAACGACTTCATCTCATACTACGGTAGCGTTTACATGGTTGCAGACTCATACAGTGATGTTTTTGAGGGTGTAACGTTTGACAAGACAGCATACTACGGTAAGAGCTTTTTGGAGATGGGAGATATATTTAACTTGGATCCATCGGTCTTTGCTCCAGCTCAAATTGTTTTGAATGCTGAAAACAGATCCATGGTTTTTGGCAAATTGAATCCAGATTTTATACTTAGGAGTTTTCGTCTTTAGGAAAATACTTTTGAATTTCAACAAAATTGAATTGATGATGGAACTCTTGAGGATTGTTGAGGATATTTACAATCAGATGAAAGATGGGAAGATTCCAGAGATAAGGATTACAAAGAGAACGAAGAAGAACATAGAGTTTGATGAGAGGTCTGAGGTCTGGGTTTACGGTGAAAAGAAATCTCTTAGATCTGCAAAGACATTGAAGGGTGCATACCAACTCCTGAGGATGGTTTACGTAATAGGATTTCTCAAGGAACTCCTTGAACAGAACAGATCATCTACACTCAGGGAGCTATACTACATATCTGAAAATTGGGGTTTTGCAAAGTTTAAGGAGCAGATTGAGAGTGATAGGCTTATAGAGGATCTTGAAATTTTAACGGGTTTGCAGAGAGAGTTCTTTAACGTTAGACCTGAGGAGGATGGTGCTACCGTTTTTGGAGACATAAGGATTAGGGAGAGGATGAGGAGGGGTGAGAGGATAATTCACTGTAGGGATGATGTTGGGGAGGCAGGTTATCAGATTCCAACGAACGTTGACAGGATTGAGTTTCTTGATTGTAATGCTGACTTTGTGATTGCAATTGAGACTGGGGGTATGAGGGATAGGTTGGTTGAGAATGGGTTTGATGAGGAGTGCAATGCCATAATAGTTCACCTCAAGGGACAACCTGCAAGAAGCACGAGGAGACTTTTAAGGAGGTTGAACACTGAACTTGGGTTGCCAGTTGTTGTATTTACGGATGGTGATCCCTGGAGCTACAGGATATATGCAAGTGTTGCATACGGATCAATAAAGTCTGCACATCTGTCCGAGTATCTTGCAACACCCTCAGCCTTATTTGTGGGTATAAGGCCATCCGACATACTGAAGTATGATTTGCCATCGGATAAACTTACGGATGAAGATGTGAAGGCTTTGAATTCCATACTATCGGATCCACGTTTCAACAAAGATTTTTGGAAAGAGGAGATAAACCTTCAGCTTAAGATTGGTAAGAAGTCTGAACAGCAGGCTTTGGCAAAGTATGGACTTGGATTTGTTACAGACGTTTACTTACCTGAGAGGTTGACTGAGCTTGGTGTATTGAGGAGGTGAAGCATGCTTTATGAGATTGTAGAATTCTTGGATGAATTTTTGAGGATAGGGGAGTGGGAGGAAAGATCAAAAAATGGTTTGCAGGTTGAGGGGAGGGAGGAGGTTGAGAGGGTTGCATTTGCAGTCGATGCTTGCATGGAGGTATTTGAGAGGGCTAGGGATTTTGACATGATAGTAGTTCACCATGGAATAGTTTGGGATGGGATAGATTACGTTAGAGGTATAGTTAGGAGGAGACTTGAGTTCTTGCTGAAAAACAACATTTCACTCTACGCCGCACACCTACCACTCGATGCACATCCTTCCGTAGGAAACAATGCACAGATACTGAAGAAATTTGGATTGGAACCAAAGGAGAGTTTTGGAAGTTATAAGGGTAGAGAGATTGGATACATTGGAGAGTTTGAGAGTGAAGTTGCAATCGATGATGTTTTGAAGGTTGTTGAAGGTATAAATCCAAATTTTATATCCCTTAGGTTTGGTAAGGATTATGTTAAAAGGATGGGTGTAGTTTCTGGGAGAGGTAGCTTTGCATTGAGTGAGGCGATAGAGAAGGATGTTGATCTCTTTTTAACTGGAGAAGTTGACCACTCCGCCTATCACATTGCAAAGGAGGGTAAGATCAACTTGGTGTTTGCGGGACATTATGCAACGGAGACATTTGGAGTTAAGGCACTCATGGTTGTTGTTGCTCAGGAGTTTGACGTTGAAGTGGAATTCATAGATGTTCCAACTGGACTCTGATCATGTCGTCTTGTGATGAGAGAAAAAAGTTCAAATAGTTTTTAGGTAGTCTGT
>QMZE01000232.1 GCA_003663025.1 Archaeoglobales archaeon | reverse complement strand
TTCTATTCTTTGAGAAGGGTGTTGAAGTATTTTGGACTAAGGGAGAGAATACTGAGAGGACATTCAAAAGGCTTAGGGAGAAGGTTGGAAGTGGATGGGATTCTGCAATTGTAGTATTCCCGTTATTCAGATTTGGCAGTAGGTTGAGCATCCTAAGATTCATACTTGCAAACAACACGATATGGTATCACAAGTATAGGAGGGCAAGATGTGTTGATGATAGGATATCGATTTTGAGGGATTATTCAAAAGTCCTTGAATCGAAATACATCTTTCCACCAAATAAAGCTTTAAGATTCTTTGGTGAATTTCCAGTTGTTGGATTTAACCTAATGCCACTTCAAGCTGGATTAAAAACACCCGTTATGATTGTAGATTACAGGATGGTTGGGAGGTCTGCTGTTGCAGTTTGCTTTAAGGGTAAAATCAACACAAGATTTCACGACGTGTTTCCTGAGAGGGGTAGAAGTTTTGATGAAACATTCGAAATAATAAAGGGTTACTTTCCAAGTTCCGTGGAGGTCAACGTTGTTAAGGGGGGAATTGCAGTAGGTGAGATCAACGGAGTTTTGCCTGTGAAGTTTCTTGAAAATTCGAAATACATTAGGATATACAGCGAAGATGAAACTTTAAGGATGATTGAGAGAGAGAAGTTTAGGACAGTTTCACCTTACGGTTTAGCCCTAATAAGTAATGAGACGTTTGGATCTTCCATACTTGGTTTGGGGCCTGTTCCTCTAAAGATTTATCCCTGTTTATTCGATTTGGATTTATTTTACGATAGAGCCATGTTTCTGGGTGAACACTTTAGAGGGGGTATAAGGGCTTTTAGAGGATTGTTTGAAGGTAAGAGTTTTGATGATTCTTTTGATTTCTTTGTTATAGATTCCAACGTAATTCCAATGTTTGCTGGTAGATGTGTTGAGATAAAGAGGATGGCTGAAGATTTTTGTAGGGACTACTTTGGTGTATTTTCAGCCTATCCATCATTTAAATTTAATATTTTGAATAAAAATTACTTTTCAGAAATTCAGAGGGGTCTATGTTTCATGACTTCGGGAACGTCTGCAATGCTTGAGATAAGAGACCTAGAACTATGAGGAGTGATATTGAAGCATAGTTTGATATCACCATATTTCTAAAGTATCTCACAGTCCTAAAAGCCAAAGACCAATTGTTCTTGGCAAAATTCCAAACCGAATGCATAAAAACTGTGAAAGGTATTAGGGCAAGTATCGATGTGAAGTTGTAGATGTTTAGTATGACAGAAATGAGTATCGATAGGTAATAAAGTAGTATAGATAGGGATGCAAACTTGAGTAGGGTTTTTGGACTGAAGACAACTCCAAGGGTCTTCAACCCTGCCTTCATGTCTCCAGATATATCTTTAACATCTTTCAAGAGGACACTGAAGAGTATAAAAAACAGGAATGTTAATGAAACCATCAGAGATTTAACATTTATTACTTCGAAGAATGTCCAAATTATAAGTGCAAAAGATGGGCAAAAAATTATAAATGACATTAATTCAGTAAAGTAATGATCCTTAAACCTTCCAACAAACCTACCTACAAACATTCTGTCAGAATACAACCAAGCCACCACAAAGCATACTACATACAAGACAAAACTAAGATACCTCTGATTTGAGCAGATAGATAAAATGAAGAATGAAATTGCAAACATGATCAAAACTAGGAATATTCCAAAGAGCTTTAAACAATCACTCTCCGCAAAAACGTTATACTTTCCAGCCAACAAATCCTCCTTAACATCGTTTATATGATTCCAAAGATTTACAGCTGGATAGAACGTAAATGAAAAGAGAAGTGCATACAGAAAAGACTCAACATCTGTTCCTATCTGTGAGAAGATGAGGAGTTGTAATGCAGGTATTGGGAATATCAAGCTTATTGGTTTTACAGTCAATTTAAAAATTTCTATAAAATAATATTTTTTGATCATCATAATAAAAATTATTTTTATATACCAAAAAACAACTTCATTTCCTTTACAACCTTCTCAGCCTCCTTCTTCTCCATCTCCACCACCCAATCAAAATGATCCTCAAAGATTATAAATCTTTCTAAATTTATAAAATTATTATAATACTACTCATCTAATTTGTTAGGATGATTTTTATAAATCAAAAGTAATAAATTTGAAATTGAAAACTGCCAACTCTGTTGAAAATAGATCACAAACCTTGTTAGAAGATTGGTATAATAAACTGCTTTTTGTTGATTTTAAATTTGATAATTCCACACTCCAAAAAATTAGGAGTATTCTCTCCATGTCTTACCACATCTTGTGCATCTGTAAAATCTCGTCTCAGGTTCATCTGCAGATCTCATCTGTCTTATCCACCAGTAAGCTTCTGTGTTACCACAGTATGGACAAACAATCCTTGTCTTTGGTAGAGTCTCAATCCTCTCCTCTATAATTGGAATCTCATTTTTATTTCGCTTTGATTCAATTACAAACCTACCACTCCCTCCCTCCTCCTCATATCCACATCTCCTACAAACGAACTTCCCATCCCTGAGAATCATGACTCCCCCACACCTCTCACAGAACTTCAAGTAATCACCCATGCAAAACTTCAGATGTTGATTAAAAATCTAACCCAAGTTTTGCCAAAATTTCCTTTGAATCTTCAACCATCCTATCGTGATCGAATGCCAATTTTGGGAGAGAACTGAGCTTGAAAATGCCAACATCCCCCGCATCACTACCAGCTCTAAGCTCACCACCCCTTGGGATGGCTACAAAGCAAACGGAAACAAAATGACCCCTGGGATCTCTGTTTGGATCTGAATAAACTCCAACGAGTTTGTAGGGTTCAACATCCAAACCTGTCTCCTCTTTAACTTCCCTAACCAAAGCCTCTTCAACACTCTCCCCATACTCCACAATTCCACCAGGTAAAGCGTAGTGATCCTTGAAAGGTTCGTTCATCCTCTTTATTAAAACGATACCTCCCCCGTATGGTATTATAGCATCTACCGTGAGTGTTATGCACCTCATACTAAACAAGATACCTTTTAACAATTTCCAAAATTTCCCTTGCAGTCCTCTCAGGATTTTTTGATTTTGCAACGGCTGAAATCACTGCTACACCCTTCACACCAACCTTCAAAACATCCTCAACGTTATCCCTATTTATACCACCAATTGCAACCACAGGCTTTCCAACTTCCAAGACAATCTTTCTAAGTCCCTCC
>QMZE01000231.1 GCA_003663025.1 Archaeoglobales archaeon | reverse complement strand
GGCAGTCACTACCTGAATATGGAGCGTAAACCGCAGTGCCTGGCATAATAAGTCTGCGCTTTGCCAGTTTTTCAATGAAAGGGCTGGAGATACAGCTTATGTATTTTCCAGCTGCAAAAAGAAATGCCACGGAGTCAAACCATATATTTTTGACCAGTGAGGGTTGAATGATAATTGCGACAATTACGGGTAACATGCAAAAAATAGTTTCAATTAACGTAAGCTGCCACCTGCGCCTTCTGTACATAAAAAGCCAGAACCTGATATAGAGAATATCAGTATGAGAAATTTCACTCATTTTCGCAGCCCTTCAAGAACGTCTGATATACTTTTCAGGTATCTCTTTGACGAACCTTGATAATGGCACACGCTCTCTCTTCCTATAAATTGACCTTGTAATAAAAAGTCTTTCCTTTGCTCTGGTCATTGCCACGTAAAACAGCCGTCTTTCTTCTTCAAGTCTTCTCACATAGGAGGCTGAATCAAAGGCTTCAAAAACATGGTGAACCGGAAATGTTCCATCTTCAGCTCCCATTATAAATACAACACTCCATTCAAGTCCTTTTGCTTTGTGTACTGTGGCAAGATTTATAGCGTTTTTGTCTTTTATTGACACAGTCTGGTCAGCCAGGAGTGCTACCTCTTCAAGCAGTGTGTCCATATCTGACTTGCTTTCAGCGTAGTCGATAAATTCCTGGATATTCTCAAGACGGTCGTTGAACTGTTCTTCATTTTTTGACTGTTTTCGCAGATATTCGCTAAAGCCCGCATTCACCAATGTCCTGAATAAGGCAGTAACTGCCTCTTTTGGTTTCTGGCATTTCTGAACTTCCTGAATGATGCCTACAACTGTTTTAATTGCCTCGTATTGTTTGCGTCCAAGGCCGTTTGGCTTCTTCGAAACAATGGTACTCAGTACCTCAAAAAGACTCTGGCCGCTTGCCTGAGCCATGTCTTTTAGCTTCTTAAGACTTACACTACCCAATCCGCCAGGAAAACGACTTAGGGCCTGCAAAAGTGCGAGTTCATCCTTTTTAAAAATGGCGCTAAGATATAAGGTCAAAATGTTTATCTCTTTCCGACGGAAAAACAGCGTGTCACCAAGTATCACAAAAGGGAGTCCTTTTTTAAGAAGTCCTCTCTGTACTGCATTGGATAAGTATGAAGAACGGTACAGAATGGCTATATCTTGATGTTGATATCTGCCTGTCCTGAGCAATCCCGAAATTACTTCAAGTATACGTGTTGCTTCAGCTTCTGGTGTCACTTCTTCAAATAAAGTAATTGGAATAACCCTTTGGTCACAGGAAAATAGGTCTTTGTGTATCTGCATGGTGTTTTTCTTAATTAAGGCATTGGCAGCTTTAACAATTGTATCAGTAGAGCGAAAGTTTCTGTTTAAATAGATAACTTCTGCATGGTACTTCTTCTTGAAATTCAAGAAGTGTTCTACGACTGCTCCTCTGAATCCAAAAATGCTTTGATAGTCATCACCTACAGCAGTAAGGTTGCCGTTGCTTACCAGAAGCTCTAGAAGCTGTTCCTGTACAGGGTTTGTATCCTGATATTCGTCAACTAGAATGTAATCAAAATACCTTTGACAGGCTCGCCGTATGTCTGGACATTTTCTTAGTAATCTCACAGCTTCAAGAAGCAGATCATCAAAGTCAAGCCGGTTGTACTCTTTAAGAAGTGTCTGATACTCGATGTAAACTGTTTCTGGATTGGGAACATATCCAAGGGTTCCATCTCTGAGTGCCAGCTTCTCTTTATAGGTGGTTCTTATCCACTCAAGAGGATCCATACCTGAATTCTTTGCAAGCGTGATAAGGTGCATTGCGCGCCTTGTGTAATCCTTATCCACATCTGCCAGCTTCAAAGCTTCCGTTATGAGCGCCTTTCTGTCACTTTCTGTTGCTATTTCAAAGCGAGGATTGAGGCCAAGGGCATCGCCATAACGCCGAAGTATTTTCACACATGCGCTGTGAAAGGTTCTGATCCAGTCAGGTTCATATCCAGTGTAGTTTTTAACCCGCTTTTTCATCTCATCCGCCGCTTTATTTGTGAAAGTAATCGCAAGTATATGGTCTGGATGCATACTTCTGTGCCGAATAAGATAAGCTACTTTCAACGTAATTACCCTCGTCTTTCCAGCTCCAGCACCAGCTACAACAAGGAGTGGTCTTTCGCAAAATGTAATGGCTTTATACTGCTCTTCTGTTGTTTGTTCCAGCAAATCAAGCATTAAAACCTCCATCTGTTTGCACTGTGTTGGTTATGATAATCTGCCTCCAAAAGCCTAATTAATTTGCTAAATATTTCTATTTTTAAAAAGCAGTCATTACCCATACACAGTTCTTCAAATTTTCTCATTCTTTCAAAAAGCGGCCTCACTTTATCCTGTATTTCCCGTTTTATCTGTTCATCCCTCACCGTTGTGATCAGACCAAGTGTATATTTTTCGATGGTTTCAAGACTCTTGAAGATTATCGCTGTGTTTTGCTCTATTTCATTCTTGAACTGATCATACGCTGATAGAGGAATACCGTATTTTTGTTTTTCACGTTTTCTCTGCTGATACTGCTCCCAGATTTTTCTTTCATCCTCCTTGCTCCACTGAACCAGCTCATCTACGTGTTCAATAATCATCTTCATCGCTTTTTCACAGCCCCTTCGGGTGTTGAGATCGAGACTACTATTCATTTCTCCCAAATGGGAGGAATGAATAAAACAACTCTCTGTCACCCTCGAAACCGTTGGTTGCGAAACACCCACAATTCGAGCTATTTCTGCCTGACTTTTCGCTTTCCCCCGTAATTCGCCAATTTTTTTTAGTTTTTGTTCCTTAATCTGCTGTCTTATATGCTCAGTCCATCGATATACTGTTGTTCGAGACACTCCGACCGCCTTTGCAATTTCTTTGACTTTTTCTTCAGAAGGCAAGGTGAATCCTTTACATGCTGTGGTGTACAATCTTATTGCATTCACTCTGCGCTCCTCCGGCGTAAGCTGAACTCCCTGAACTGCATTTAGTGCACATGCGATTGCAAGTGCTTGCTCGTCATTGCTGACCACTATCGTTTCTGTTTCAATCACACTTCTTCCTGCCAGCTGAGTCGCTCTCCACCTATGGTACCCGTCGATAAGACGGATGTGCTGATCTACAATGATGGGGGGAAATTGAATTCCTGCTTTCACAAGCTCTGCATAGCGTTCTATGTCTTC
>QMZE01000230.1 GCA_003663025.1 Archaeoglobales archaeon | reverse complement strand
TGAGAAGGTGGCACAGGGAGTTGGATTTCACAGCAATTCACGTCACACACAACTTTGATGAGGCTACCGCTTTAGGGGGGAGGGTTGGGATTATGGTTGATGGTAAGGTTGAGCAGGTTGGGAAGTGGGATGAGGTGTTTTCAAAGCCAAGGAGTGTTGAGATAGCTGAGTTCTTGGGTTACAATGTTTTAAGAGGAATACTAAAGGGAAGGACTTTGAACATAGATGGATTGAGTTTGAAGGTTGATGAGGACTTTGAGGGTGTCGTGAATGTAGTTATAAAGCCTGAAGATATTTTTTTGTCAAGGAATTCTGGGGAATTTGAGGCTTTAGTTGAGAGTGTAGAGTTGTTCAGGTTTTTGGCAAGTGTAACGTTAAATATCGATGGATTGAGGATTAAGGCACTGACAACAGTTGAAAACATATTTGAAGATAAAATTAAGGTTGGTTCAAAGGTTTGGGTTTCAATTGAAGATTTTCATATCTTTAAAATGGTTTCCAAAGGTGGTAAGGTTTTGCACCTTAAGTTATAGTCAAGTGCATAACGTTTTAAACTTAAGGTTATAGAAATGGAATATGCTTTAAATTATATGCCACTGTTAAGCTGATAACTGTTGAGATTAAGTATAACTCTTTCTGCACAGAACTATAAATATGAGAGTCTAAATAGATAAGTGCTCCTTATGCATTGTGCATGATTTAAAAATTTCATCAACGTGTTGAATCACCACATCCTCAGTTTGCTTTGCTGAAAATCACACTCAACTTTTAATAGAATAACTTAAATATATAAAATTTTGCCCAAAGTTCATGGTGAGGCAAAGAATATATACTATTGAAATGATTAAAGACATGGACTCTTTGGTTAGGGAGGCTTTGGCTAGAGATGTTGAAAGGAAGCCTGTTGAAGGCTTGGAAGAGGATATAATTCAAGTTTTGGAGGAGCTAAAGACTGTAATTAAAGTTATAGGTGTTGGGGGGAGTGGCTGCAATACAATAACGAGGATGTTTGAAGAGAGGATTGAGGGTGCAGAGCTCATTGCAATAAACACGGATGCACAACATCTCTGCTATACAAAAGCTCATAGAAGAGTTCTAATTGGGAAGAAGAGGACTAGAGGTTTGGGAGCTGGAAGTCTTCCACAGATTGGTGAAGAAGCTGCAAGGGAGAACGAGGAGGATATAAAGAAGGTTGTTGAGGGTGCGGACATGGTTTTTATAACGTGTGGGCTTGGTGGTGGAACTGGGACTGGTGCTTCTCCAATAATAGCAGAGATTGCAAGAGACACGGGAGCTTTAACAATTGCAGTCGTTACATTTCCATTTTCAGCTGAAGGTGCTGTTAGGAGGGCAAACGCCGAAGCTGGATTGGAGAGGCTTAGGGAAGTTGCGGATACGGTTATAGTTGTTCCAAATGACAGATTGCTCGATGTAGTTCCAAACTATCCTCTTTATCTTGCATTTAGGGTTGCTGATGAGGTCTTAATGAGGGCTGTGAAGGGAATAACTGAGCTTATAACGAAGCCTGCATTGGTGAATCTTGACTTTGCAGATGTTAAGACTGTTATGGAGAAGGGTGGAGTTGCGATGATTGGGTTGGGTGAGGCTGAGGGGGAGGATAAGGCTCAGGAGTCTGTTAGGAAGGCTTTGAAGTCACCTTTGCTTGATGTCGATATAACTGGAGCAAAGTCTGCCCTAGTTAACGTAACTGGAGGACCAGACATGACGGTTGAGGAGGCTGAGAAGGTTGTTGAGGAGATATACAGTAAGGTTGATCCAGAGGCTAGAATAATATGGGGTGCCATGGTAGATCACGAGCTTGAAAACAAGATGAGAACGTTGGTTATAGTTACGGGTGTTAAGTCACCACAGATATACGGTAGGAAGTCACCTCACTTTGCAAAGAGGTTTGGTATAGACTTTGTCAGATGAGGTTTTGGGAGATAGATTTTTTGAGGGGTTTTGGTATAATTTTAATGCTAATTTCAAACTTCGTTACAGATCTTCAAATATTCTTGAATTACCCATCAAATCAGTTCTGGGATCTCTTTGCAAAGTTTACAGCATCAATATTTGTTTTTGTCTCTGGTGTATCATTCTACGTAAGTTATACGACAAGGAATGATTTTAAAAAGATATTGAGAAGATTTGTTAAACTTATGAGTCTTGGCATTCTTATTACGATTACGACAGCTTTGACATTAAAGATTGGAACGATTTACTTTGGAATCTTGCACTTTCTATCTTTAGCTTGGATACTGGCAATTCCATTTTACAGGTTCGGTTCGTTTGCAATTTTACCAGCTCTTATGTTCATACTTACACATCCAATTGTCGATTCTATTCACATCGACAACTTGGCACTTTTACCTCTTGGAATAACTCCAAATAACTTCTACACCTTTGATTACTTTCCGATCTTCCCATGGTTCGGTGTATTCTTGATTGGATTTCCCTTTGGAAAACTCTTGTGCAAAAAAAAACCATCAAGTAGTGATATTCCAATAATCAGGTTGATTTGTTACATTGGGAGGAACTCATTAAAGATATACCTGATACATCAACCCGTGCTTGTCACATCGATAGTGATCGTTTTTGGGGATGTAAATGAAATCTTAGTTCACTTGTAAACTAGAACACTCACATCTGAATTTCTAACAACGTAATTGGATACACTTCCAAGTTTCTCCTTTGATCCAACAGCTATCAATGTTGCATTGAATTCCTTAGCTATATCGACTATGACTTTACCAACCTTGCCCAACTTCAAGATTATCTTTGCAGATGGATATTCAACCTTTATTTTTTCTATAAAATCTAAATCAACTTCCTCCTCCGCAACGTGCAAAGCTATAACGTTTTTGATTGGAAATCTCTTGATATAATCCAACAACATTCTACTTTCACTTGTAAAGTCAAAAGCGTAAAGAACGTTTCTAAAGAGTCCTTCGACTGTCTGACAAACTCCACCTTTCACCTCAAACTTAGTTATTAGAACGGGGACAGATGAAAGCTCAAGAACCTCATCCGAGACGCTACCCAACACAACCTTAAGCTTCCTACTCAAACCCTTACCCCTGGCACCCATCATTATCAAACCAACTTTCTCCTCTTCTGCTTTCCTAACTATTTCAACAACTGGATCTCCTATGTATGGTTCGATGTATCTTGCTTTGATTCCAGCAGAATGAAACAAACTTAATAGATTCTCAAGCTTCTCCTTTGCTCTCTTAATGAGTTCATCC
>QMZE01000229.1 GCA_003663025.1 Archaeoglobales archaeon | reverse complement strand
GTGAAGTGCTTAAGGAAGCTTTAAATTTGAAGGAGGTTTCTCACTATTCAACGATAAAGCTGTGAAGAGGTTAAGGGAGGAAGATTTGAGGAGATTGTTGGAAGAGAGCTACAAACTGTTGGACGTGAAGTTGAAGGTTCTGGCAATAGATTCTACTGGTTTAAGAGGAGACAATGCAAGTTATTACTACGCTAAGAGGAGTGGAAAGAAGAGGAAGAGCTGGACTAAACTAACGTTGGTTGTTGGTGTGGAATCACAGACGATTTTGTCTGAAGATGTAAGAATTGGAGGGAACGACAGTGTAGTCTTGAGTGTTTGAGAGATGTGACGTTCCATCCTGTAATATTTTGTTAGCGGATTCAGAATACGATTGTAGTGGTAACGAGGAAATTGCCATCTTTAAACCCATTAGAATGGGAAATAGTTACAAATTGGAGTGAATTAACATCTCCCTTAATTTTACCGTTTGTATACGGTAAAAGGTGGATGGTCGAAACCGTCTTCTCCGTAATCAAGAATTCAGAGATCGTATAAAATCCCGTTCTCCATACTCCAAGTTCGTTGAAACTCTTATCATCTCAGTAGCTTACAATATCTGGAGATTCTTTATTCATAACCCTACTTCACTTACTTATCTTACTCCACTTACCTAATTCAATTATTTTCAACAGAGCATCAAGATAAAATTTTTCAATACTAAAACTGACGAAACATTACCTAAACAATTACCATCTGTGCATGCCAACATTCTCCAATCTTCAAAACGTTACTCTCATCTACGATACCCATCTCTATTGCAATCTTAACAGCCCTCTTTCCAGTTATGTTTGCAATTGTTGCAACCTTCAAAGCCCTCCTAACATCCTCCTCATCAACATCAACATCTCCATAAAAGCTCTCCTTTACCTCAATCTTAACTTCACCCTCCCTGAAAGTCTTACCAACTATATCAGAATCACACACAGCAACAACAACCTCCCTTCCCACCCTGTAAACCTTCATCCTGAACTTCACCAAAACTACTCAGCACTCAAATATTTTAAATGTTGAGACCCCTCGCTGGATACTTGGCACCACATGCTAGACACCTTATCATCAAAACTCTCTCCTCCTTAACAAGCTCTGTGTCAGGTGCGTTGCACTCCCTACATATAACATACCTCTTTATGTAATCCTCTATCTCCCTCTGAACCTCATCCTGAGTAAACTTACCTTGAAATACAAGCCTCCCATGTTCCAAAAATCCAGCAGTCCCCAAAGACCTCACAAGGTATTTGAAGAGGTGATCCTCACTCCTATTTATGATTCTAGCAATTTGAGAGAAGTTTCTGAATATAGTCCTGTTACCTTCCCTCTGAACTACCACTTTTGGAATCTCAAATCTCTCACCTCCAGTTATCCTCTTCTTTGGTAACTCCCTAAATGCTCTTTCAAGAAGTTCCTCATATTTCATAAGGTCTATGCATACTCAAGTTATTAAAGTATTTGCAAAAGCTGTTAAATGGACACTCTTTACATGCAGGTTTCAGAGGTTTGCACATAACCTGCCCAAATCCCACAAAAGCCTTGTTTAATCTCCTCCACAGATGTCTTGGGACAATCTCCTTTAACTTTCTCTCAGTCTCCTCGGGTCTCTCAGTCTCAACAATTCCCAATCTGTTTGAAATTCTGTGAACGTGAGTATCAACTGCTATCGCATCCTTTCCCATGTATGATAGAACTATGTTCGCAACCTTCCTACCTACACCAGGAAGCTTCATCAATTCTTCCATTTTATCTGGAACATTTCCCCTTTCAATTATCATCTTGGCAATTTTCTTCAAGTTTCTAGCCTTAACCCTGTGAAAACCAACGGGTTTTATCAAATCATCTATCTCATCCTCCGAAAGTCTTAATAGATCTTCAGGTTTTTTTACAACTGAGAACAGCCTCTTAACAGCTTTAATTGTTTGTTCATCCTTTGTTCTCGTGCTTAGAATTGCTGAAATCAAAACCTCGAATGAATTTTTCAAATCCATCGAATATACAGGAGCCCCTCTCTCCTTCCCAATCCTTTCCATTATCTCAACAACCTCATCCCAATCCATGCTCACTCAAAAATCTCTTCATATTTCTCCAATGTCCACCCATCCAATACAGCTTCCTACACCTCTCACAGAACCAAAGTTCATATTTTTCCCTCAAATCCTCCTTAATTCCTTCCCTTCTCATGACTTCCAAAGCCTCCTCATCGCTAGGTTTTCTCAGGGGTGTGTTGCACACACTACACCTATCCATCCTAAGTTCAAACCTTATCAGAGACTTCAACTCCCTCAACTGTTCCTCCAACCTATCGGACTTTATCAAGATGACTGGTCTTATACCCTCAGACCTCCTGTAAAGCTCCTTATCCCTTGTAAGAAGTATTCTGTCTCTAAACTCGTTTATAAGGTGACAATCCTCATCACCATCAAATTCGAGATCTCCAGAGTAAAGTGTATCGTATCCAAATATTCTGAGCCATGTCGCAAGCCTCTTCAACATCCTGTCACATATGAACTTATTCAAGCTCCAACCACCACCTTGAGTTTGATCGCTCAATTATCTCAGCAAGTTTCTTTGCAGTTTCAGTTTTAAAGTTAACTTTCCTCGTAAATAGAATTGAAGATGGATTGATCTCAGAATACTCCTTAGCTTGCAAGAGTAGTTCAAGTTGATCCGCATCCTTCACGTAATCCATAAGATCCTCCATCGCCTTCTTTAAGTCATTTACAAAATCATCTGGCATGAGTTTAAGCTGATCTTCAAAGGCATCCCTCCTTACATCAACGTATCTCATTGAAAGTTTGTGTAAATCTAAAGTTCTCGACTCCTTCAGATCGTGAATCAATCCCAGGAGACATGCCTTGCATGCCTTATCAAAGTCTTTGGTTTCCAGGAATGTTAATATGGATGCTATGAAGGCTGTTCTGAATGAGTGTTCCGCAACACTCTCTGGATTTCTTATACCAATCTTGAACCAACCAGATCGAGGTATCAGCTTGAGGATTCCAAGCTCAAACATCAGCTTTACAATTTCATCCATGCTGTTAGTTTAACTCAAGATAAATAAAATAAACGGGCTCGCCGGGAGTTGAACCCGGGTCAAGGGGTCCGAAGCCCCTTAGGATCTCCACCTACCCCACGAGCCCATTATAAACTGATAGGTGCATATTTAAAGTTTGTCCAACCTATGTTGTAAATCTTCTAACATTAGAGCTTATGCTCTGTTGAAAAATAGG
>QMZE01000228.1 GCA_003663025.1 Archaeoglobales archaeon | reverse complement strand
TTACCACCGAACGGTATGATTATGTCCCAGCGGCTCAAGTCCACGGGGTTCGATATCGGGGTATCCTGGAGGGATCTCATGGGCTCAGGATATTCCTCCATCGGCCTAGCTGGGTTTATGTCCACCAGAAGGCGCGTTCGGCAGTAAGCGGCACCGATGCCGCGACCTAGAACCTTCACAAAACCATTCATCAGGGCCTCACGGTGCTCCCTAAGCTCGTTAGCGTACCTTCCGTGGAACCCCTGTATGTTCACGAAGCCCCTGTCGTTCAAGACGAGAGTGCCGTAGCGCACCATCTCCTTGTCCGGCAGTATGGTATACAGCAGGCCCGTCCTGCGCCCGGTCTCACCCAGAACCTTGTCTCCTACACCGACCTCATACACCCAGTAGTCGCCTATCATCCCCTTCCCCGTTCGCTGGTCGCCTACGAGCGCCCCAAGGAGCCAGCCGCGCCTCTGGATACCGCCTATCTCTATGTAGAGTGGGGAGTGCACTATCAGGGCAGACGCCAGCTTGGCTAACTCACGACCCTGTATGAACGTCTGGACGCTCCTAGCCATAGCGTTCTTCACATCGTCATATCCGTTGAATGAGAAGAACTTCTCGATAAGCGGAAGCATTTCCTCATCCACTTCTTCTGTGTGCTCAACCTCCCTCACGTAGTCCACAATCAGGGTGATGGTGCCGTCTCGATCGCATACTATACCTCCCTCAAAGATGTACCTCTTCCCAGGCACCAGCGGGTTCTCCGTGAATATGAACGCAGGGGTCGCAGAGAGGTTGTAGGCATCCACGTTTGCTCCAGGCTTTACCACATCCCAGAGAAGAGCATGGTGGTATGGTATGATCTCCTGGACGACTAAGTATGCTGCCTTGTGCTGCCATTCCCCCTCACAGGGTTCCTCGATCTTCCTCATGGCAATCCTCTCATAGATGGCCCCCCTAGCATGTATGAACGATATCACCATCTGCGGATACGTCTTTATCAGCTCTATCATCTCCTCCTTCAGGTCTATGGTCTTGTGGAGGCCACACCTCGAACACATGAACTCTATCTTCACAGGAAGACCCTTCCTCGGGCCTATGCCACACACAATACCCTCGAAGCGTATTCTCCTGCCAAGATCCTCTCCCCTTATCTCACTCAACCGTTTGCAGATAACGCTGGGTGATGGCATTTCAGCGGGCGTCATCGGCATTACCTCGTGTCCGTAGGAGAGTGCGGGGAGAGCAAAAAAGGGGTTCGCTCGCAATATCTAGACTACGTATCCTATCTTGGCAAGGTCCTTACACCTATTCCTCACGGTGACTTCCGTCACGCCTATGGCTCTGGCCACCACCTTCTGCGAGACAAATATGCCGTTCAGCCGGGAGGCCACGAGAACGCAGGCAGCAACAAATCCTATGGGGTTCCTCCCCACGGTCAGCCTAGCCTTCCTAGCTTCCTCATAGATCCTCATAGCGTCTTCGACAACCTTGGTGGGGAGTTCCAGCCTCTCCACCAGCCTTCGTATGAATGGCTTTATGTTGATTTCCTTCGGCGTTGTGATACCATGCTTCACCAGCAGACTGTAGCATCTCCACAGGCCGCGTCGCATCAAACGCTTCTCCTCTTCCTCTGTCCAGCTGAAGCCAGCTGTAGCCTCCTTCAGCATCTCCTCGACAGTTACGGGAACATCAAACTCACGGCAAGCAGCATATAAGGCTGCGAGCGCAACGTGCCTAGCTGGCCTACCCCTCTCTAGGCCCTTCTCTCTAGCCTTCCTAGCAATGACGCACGCTCGTTCTAAGATGAACTCCGGTAGGGATAGCTTCTCGCAGAGAAGCCTCAACAGCGCGAACAGGTCTCTAAGGGCTCTCTGGTTGCTATCGCTGATCCTCGAATTGAGTTTCTTGATTCTGATGTAATCCGAGAGCTTCTCGGGGGATGTCTTTCGTGGAACTATTATTTTCGTGCTGAGCCCTTTATCGTGGAATATCGCCCGTTCAGGTGGGCCAACCCTAGATAGCTCAAGAGCCTCCTCTGGCTCGAAGGCACGCCACTCAGCGCTGGTATCGATTACGCTCTTCTCGATGACATACCCACAACTACCACATACCCGCTCGCCCCTCTCCTCATCGTAGATTATGTTAGTCGAGCCACAGAGAGGGCACCTTTCCCGCATCATTACAAGGAGGTTTATAGAAAGACATGTATAAAAACATGGCGTCACACACGTTGTTTCAAGGTCCTCACAATAGCTTCTCCTTCAATATCACCCTCCTCCAAGCGGATATGAAAGTTAATACACACCCCTCTCCTCAGTATCTCTAAGACGAGTTCCTTCAGGGTATCTGGGGGCATCTTATCGATCACCTTCTCCACTATCCTATCAACGGCTTCCCCCCGCATACGGAAAAGGCGCTCTAATATCCTCATGCTCTCCCTGCGTCCGCTGTTTTTGTTAGAGCATTTAAGCATCCCGGCCACTACATGACTGGTGCGCTGGATTGAGCATCCGCGACCTCGTGAGAAGAAGGGCCACAGGGACAGAAGCACACTATAGCATAGAGATTAGACCTGGGCTGGTCATAGATCATGAAATTGATGCCCTAGAAGCCCAGTACGTGGCGAGATGGCGTGCCATGGGTGCTTCCGAACGCATGGTGCAGAGAGCATTGCTACGCGCTAGAGAATGGGCTGTCGAGATGGCAAAGCTCACGCTGGGCGACATGGCAAGAGACCCAGCCCTCCTAGCCAGGGCTGTGAAGGCGATATACCCCGAGGCTCTGGAGAGCTCCGAGCATTGGCTCAAGGCATTCCTGCAACCCTTCCCCACAGCCAGCCCCGAGAGCATAGTGGTCGACGGGATGATCATAGACAGCGAGCTAACAGAGCTAGAACGGCGCATGGCTGAGCAATGGCGTGCTCAGGGATACCCGGAGATGGCGATAAGAGGTGCTCTGGGGTGGGCTAAGAAGTATGTAGCAGGGATACTGGGCAAGCTGTACCCAGGGCCAGAGAACAGAGACCTGAGGATAACGCTGGCGAGACAGTTCTACGAGCGAGCGCTGACGCAGCTGGCCCCAAGATGGCTGGAGAAGTGGTATAAAGCGATGTTCGAATGAACAACCCCTACAATAAGGTTAGAGACCAGAGAGCGATCTTGCTAATAATGTCATCGTAACTGATGCTTGGGTGCTTCACAACTAGAGGAGCAAACCAAGAGGCTATGTTATCAGCTGAGAGACGCATTTCAGGATACTCTTGCCAATCCTCTAC
>QMZE01000227.1 GCA_003663025.1 Archaeoglobales archaeon | reverse complement strand
CATCCAACGCCATAAACTATGCAAAGGAGTGGGTTAGGAAGGAGTTGAAGGACTGGTGTATAACTCGAAACTTGGAGTGGGGTGTGAGGTTTCCAGGTGAAAACTTGGTTGTTTACGTTTGGGTTGATGCTCCAATAGGTTACGTATCCTTTACGGAGGAAGCTTGCAAGCTGATTGGATGTGATTGGAAGGATGTGTGGATGGGGAAAGAGGTGGGTGACATAGTTCACTTCATAGGTTTGGACATAGTGTATCATCACTGCATATTTTGGCCTGCAATTCTCAAGGGAGCTGGATACTCACTTCCCAAGGTTGTCGTTGCAAGCGGTATGGTGAAGGTTGAGGGAAAGACTTTCTCAAAGAGTAGGGGTTACGTCGTTTGGGTTGAGGATGATTACCTAAGGAGGGGTTTCCATCCGGACTTCCTTAGATACTACATAGTCAGCTACACATCACACGAAAGGGATCTTAACTTCTCTTGGAAGGTTTTGAGAGATAAGGTTAACAACGAACTGATAGGAACATTTGGAAACTTTATATACAGGGTTCTGCACTTTGCATGGAAGAACTTTGGAGAGGTTAAGATGGATGTTGAATCTGAGATTCTAAAAAGGATTGAAAACGTTAGGGAGAGGATTGTGAGATCGGTCAAATCTTGGGAGTTTAAGGAGGTTTGTGATGCGTTTATGGAGCTTGCAAAGTTTGGAAATGAATACTTCCAGGCAAATAAGCCTTGGGAACTAATCAAAGAAGATAGGGACAGATGTGAGAAGGTTTTGGCAAATGCAATTCAAATTGTCAAGGCTTTGGTCATATTTGCATATCCCGTAATGCCAAAGACCATGGAGAAGGTTGCAAAAGCAATGAACTTGAAAGACATGAAAATAGATTTAGCCTTGTATGTTGATGAGGTAACCAAAATTGGAAAGCCTGAGATTCCATTCTCAAAGGTTGATGATGAGAAGATTGAGGAGGTTGAGAGGGTTATGTCCGGGAGGATTGGGGGTATAGATTTGAGTGAGTTTGAAAGGTTGGACATAAGGGTTGGAAAGATTTTGAGGGTTGAGAGGATAAGGGGGAGCAAAAAACTTCTAAAGTTGGATGTTGATGTTGGTGGTGAGGTTAGGACGATAGTTGCAGGAATTGCCGAAACTCACAAGCCTGAAGACATCTTGGGAAAACTTGTTCCAGTTCTATTGAATATAAAGCCTGCAAAGATAATGGGTGTTGAAAGTAGGGGTATGTTGCTTGCTGCTGATGTAGATGGAAAGCCAGTCCTCCTACATCCAGAGAGGGAAATTCCAGCAGGCTCAAAGGTTAGATGACTATATGAAGTCAGAGAAAACATCCTCATAAAACCTCCTTATCATCTTTCTATCCATCTGAAGATCCTTACATTCCAATATTGACCTCTCAAGTTTCTTCAGTGCGGAATGCAAAGCATACTCAGCTCCCCAACCTTCACCCGTTGCGAGGAAAACCCCCCTATCACTTGCAAGCTTCAGTCTTACATATATAAGTGGCAATCCCCTGTAATACTCCTTGTGTCTCTTCATGTAAACGAATAGTATTGCATCACCAAAGAATCCCTTGAACTTACCTAGGAAGTTCTCTATATCGTCATTTATCCTATTCATTTCAAATTCGTCAAGCTCAACATCCTTCAAAACTATCTGATACGTGTGCTTCACTGGAGTAATACTCTTGAGATAGTATTCGAGTATGTCCTTCTTTATTATTATACCCTCTGGAAATCCATCCCTCGTTATCACGACACTCGATATCTTGTTCTCTATCATCTTATCGATTACATTTGGAATTGAATCTTCCTTATTTGCAACAATAACGGGATAGCTCATTATGCTCTCAACCTTAATTGACAAACTCCTCTCCTTCTCACCACTAAAGTCTCCCATCCTAACCTTCCTTCGAGGTGCAAATATCCTATCCACAACATCCTTACCAGTTAGAATTCCAACAACCTTGTAGTTCTCATCTATCACAACAACCCTCTCAACACCGTTGGTTCTCATTGTCGCAAGGGCTTTTGCAACTGTAGAATCCTTTAGAACCGTTATGACATCCACATTCATGACATCCCTAGCCCTAACATCTCTCAAATCCCCCTTTAGCAAACTTAAAAAGTCATCAATGTGTATTACACCATACCTACCATCCAACTTCACGACGACGAATGGTGTTGAATCTTCAACAAACCTCCTTGCAACGCTTTCCGGTGAAATTTCCTTCATCGATATTACTCCTGTCCTTATGACAAAGTTTTTAACCTTTGTCTCATGTGGATTCACCATTGCACAACCCCTTATAAGGTCTCTCTCCCTGATAACACCCAATATCTCACCATCCTCTTCAACAAGTATGGCACTCTTCTCAAGCATTGATATAACCTTTGATATTGTTTCATTTGAATTTATGACCTCATAATCTTCTCTGATTAACTCAACAAGTCTTTCAGTTTCCATAATCTAAGTTTGGAGATTGCTATTTATAACCTTTGAAAAAACCCAAAAATTTATATAATGGCTATCTAGAAAATTAGAAGGGTGATGAGTTTGGAGTTGCCCCTTGCACCTGTTGAGAGGATAATAAGGAAGGCTGGAGCACAGAGAGTCAGTGAATCTGCAAAGGTTGAACTTGCCAAGGCTATTGAGAAGAATGCAATAAAGATTGCTAAAAAGGCTGCAAAGCTTGCAAAGAATGCTGGTAGAAAGACTGTTAGAGAGGAAGATATAAAGATGGCTGCAAAGGAAGTTCTAAAAATTTAACATTTAGTTTTAGGTTATTTTTATTTTATTTTGTCTTCGAAAAGCTTAATAGCTATCATGACAACTCACGTTAAGCCGAGGTGGCCTAGCTGGTTGGGGCGTCGGGCTCATAACCCGAAGGTCCCGGGTTCGAATCCCGGCCTCGGCATGCTTTCAATTTTATCAATGCTAGAAAATGACGATAGATTAATTCCCATTTCCTTAGCTTCCTCAACGAGATCTTTATTGATGTATAACGTTAAATTCGTCTATATCTTATGATTTATCGCTCGTTCATTGTTCTCGAACGTAATCCGTTATTTCCATGAATAACTTAATCACTTTATTGATTGATAACCATACTATATACATAATAATACCATAGTTCCCAACGAAGGGGATATAGGGGAGGGAATGATAAGGAAGAGATATGGATTTAGTGAATAAATACGTTGGAGATGTGGGGAGGGTAAGGGATCTGATAAGACTGATAGAGTAT